>CAMNMO010000184.1 GCA_946544695.1 uncultured Ruminococcus sp.
CAGAGAAATACTGTACAAAACAGTGGACAGAAAGCTTTGCGGACACACTGTTAAGCTGCTGCGTGAATGTGATGCCGTGCCCATGTTCGAGCGGCGGGACACCGTGTTTTTCGACTTTGAGAGCCGTTCCGTGCAGATGATAGACCGCATCAGGCGTGACTTTGCATCGCAGGGCAAAAATGTTGACCGTGGCACGAATGACGAGGATTTTTCCTTTGACAAGTTCATAATCTGCTACGATGAGTCCACAATACTGGACAGGCTCAGACCTGAGCTGGAGAAGGATTTCTATTGGATACATCGTGGTGAGGGCTTTGCAGAGATAGTCCCGAAGCCCTGTTCAAAGGCGGGCGGCATCAGGCTCGTGCTTGAACATTACGGCATTCCCGCCGAAAACGCTTTCGCAGTGGGCGACAGCCTGAACGACCTGCCGATGTTCTCGGCGGTGGGCACAGGCATCGCAATGGGCAACGGCAAGGATCTTATCCCGTATGCGCAATATGTGACCGATGATGTTGAAAATGACGGCATCTACAATGCATTGGAGCATTTCGGTTTCTATAAATAAAAGGAGTGTAACAAAATGAACATCGAAAACAAAGCCATTGACGGCGGCAAGCCCTTTGACTGGGGCAGAACATCGGAGGACTACGCAAAGTTCCGTGACATCTATCCGCAGGAATTCTACGATAAGCTGATAAACAGAAAACTCTGCATCAGCGGTCAGAAGGTGCTGGATATCGGTACGGGAACAGGCGTACTGCCCAGAAATATGTACAGGTACGGCGCAAGCTGGACGGGCACAGACATATCCCCCGAACAGATAGAACAGGCAAAAAAGTTGGCAGAATCACAAAATATGAACATAGACTTCTTCGCATGTCCGTCCGAGGATATCGACTTCCCCGAGGACAGCTTTGATGTGGTCACAGCCTGCCAGTGCTTCTGGTATTTTGACCATAAGGTGCTTGCACCCAAGCTGTCCAAAATGGTCAAAAAGGGCGGAAAACTGGCGGTTTTGTACATGGCATGGCTTCCCTTTGAGGACAGAATAGCGGGAAAAAGCGAGGAGATAGTCCTGAAATACAGCCCTGACTGGACAGGCGCAGGCGAAACAAGGCACCACTCATTTATTGCGCCAGAGGTGCTGGAATATTTCAAGATCGTTGACAGCGAGCTGTATGACGTCAAGGTGCCCTTCACCCGTGAGAGCTGGCACGGAAGAATGAAGGCTTGCCGAGGGGTCGGCGCATCGCTCGGCGGTGACGAGCTGGCGGCTTGGGAGCGGGAGCACAAGGCGTTCATGAAGACCGTCCCAGAGAGCTTCGAGGTGCTGCACACAGCAGATATCGTGGTGCTTGAAAATATGAAATAATACTATATGTAGGTAAATCAAAAGTCCATGCCGCAATATGTGGTAGGGACTTTCTGCTACATTTCAATCAGATATGCCCTGCACGGCGCACCGTCAGCACCGCCCAGGTTCAGCGGCGCAGCGCTCAGGTGGTAGACCCCGTCGGGCACGTCACCCAGACGAATGCCTTCAAGCAGGACTACCTCTGCGCCCAGAAGTATCAGATGCACCTCTTTCGGCGCATTTTCGGGACCGACAGTCTGGCTCTCATTGCCCACAAGCCTGATCTTAGCGTCAGCAAATACCCGTGCCGCATCGGCAGTAACGGTACATTTTCCGCCGATAAGTATGCGCTCACGCCCTCTGCCCGCCTGCGACAAAATCGTTTTCGCATCGTCAGCGGTCACGTCGCCGCTGTGGTGAGTGACATAGCAATCTCCGACAAAAGCGTCCAGCGGCATCATGTCAATAGTCTTGCCGCTGTCCAAAAAATGGTACGGTGCATCTACATGCGTGCCGTTGTGCGCACACATCTCCAACTCGGTCAGGTTGCAAATATCCCCATTTTTAATGCTTTGGGGGACTTTTTTGCGTGGCGGCGCATCACCCGGAAATACTGTACAGGTAAAAACTTCCTGCGAAATATCATAGATCTTGTTTTTCATAACGACACCTCTTTTTACAGATTCTTTTTGAAATTGTGACTGAATTTTGCAAACTTACAACTATTTACAGCAAAACTTATCCGACTAAGCTTAAACATCGTTTTCGATGAACTGCTCTTTGTGCAAAATGTATTGGCTTAATCATTTTTCGGGCTGATAGATAAGATTATTTCAAGCGAAGGAAATATAAAGTTCATATTTTGTAAGAACAATTATTGCTGTCAGAAAAATGGTAAATAATTACAGCAAAATTTACACCGCAAAGTTAAAAATCGTTTATGAACGCAGTCGCTTTGTGCAAAAAGCATAAAGCTTAAAATTCTTGTGCTTGCCATGTCTGATTTTATATAAAACGACGAAATAATCTGTTAATATTTGCGGACAGCAACAATTAGCAGTCGATAATTGCCAGATATTTACATGAAAATTTAATCGAAAAGGTTAACGTGACTGCTAAAATTGACCTTCGTTGTGCAAAATGACTAAGTTTAATATATTCAGATATGTGAAGAAAACTATTATTAATCCAAGTGAAACAAAAAGTTCATATTTTGAGAGCGAAGATCCACGTTCACGACCCTAAGCAGTATTATAACCCAAAATCGTTTTAATGTCAATCAAGAGCTGAAAACTCTGATAAATAATATTGCAAAATCTCTAAAAATCTATTGACGATTCGATAAAAAACTGGTATAATTGAAGAAACTGAGTTCGGCTTTTGCTGAGAATTTTGTCTGCCGCTTTATCTGTCCCGATTTGTGGACAGCTAGCTTTGACGAGGTTTGCAGCATGAAAGTCCCGAGATTTTACCGACGGCACTGCAAGGTGCGGCGCCCGAGGAAGGAGATGTGCTTGATGGCAAGTGAAAATTTTACTATTCTTGACGGCGAACTTATATCATACAACGGTGATTCCGCCAATGTGGTGGTGCCTGACGGTGTTAAAATAATTATGGAAGGCGCTTTCCTCGGCTGTACAAAAATGGAGACACTTGTGCTGCCCGAGGGTGTCGGACGCATTTGCAGGAAGGCTTTCTGGGGCTGTGTGGGACTGCGCAGTATCAAGCTGCCGTCGTCGCTGCGTGCCATCGAATTCTGCGCTTTTCGTGAGTGCGAATCGCTGGAGGAGATCGACATTCCCGAGGGTCTGCAATTTTTGGGGGACTCGGTGTTCCGCAGCTGCACTTCGCTTGAAAAGGTCTGTCTGCCTGACTCGCTGACTGAAATGGGCTCCAGCACATTCTCCGAATGCTTCCATCTTTCGCAAGTCAAGCTGCCCAATAAAATGGACAGATTGCCCTGCGGCACCTTCCACAGCTGCATCAGCCTGTGCAGCGTCCACATACCCGACAGCTTTAAAATACTGGATAAAAACGCATTTCTGGGCTGTTCTGCGCTGACTGAGGTGCGCCTGCCCGACGGTCTGCGCAGCATCGAAAGGCAGTGTTTTGAGGGCTGCAGGCGGCTGAACGTGCTTGGTGTCCCCGACTGCGTTGAGCTCATCGGAGGCAATGCTTTTTACAAAAGCGGCATCATGAACAATTGCAGGGGCGACTTCCTGATACTGGGTAAAATTTTGGTCAAATATATGGGAAACGGCGAAAATGCCGTGGTTCCCGATGGCGTTCGTGTTGTTGGGGAACGTGCTTTCGCTTATAATGACGCCCTGCGCACCGTCGCATTGCCCGACACTGTCACCGAAGTGCGGGACTATGCTTTTGAACGTTGCGTCTGTCTCGAAAATGTCAGCTTCCCCGAGGGGCTGAAAAGGCTTGGTAAGGGCGTGTTTACGGACTGTAAATCGTTTTCGCAGATCGACCTGCCGCCCCACCTTGACAACATCGGTGCCAACCTTTTTTACGGCAGCGCCTTTGAATCTGTGCACGGCGAGGAACTGGTGGTGCTGGCGGGAAAATACCTCATCAGCTACCGTGGTTCGGCTGAAAAAGCCCCTGTTCCCGAGGGTATCGAGGTCATCGCAGACGAAGCGTTCGTCAGCTGCGGGGGCATCAAGGAGGTCATACTGCCCTACGGCTTGCGCACGATCGGGTGCGGTGCCTTCCGCTGGAGGAGCGAGCTGAAAAGGATAACCATACCCTCGACGGTCAACTATATCGGCGAAAACGCTTTCGTAAACTGTCACGAACCCGAGATCACTATAATGAACCCCTGCGGGATCCTGGGCGAGAACGGCATACCCGACGGCACACACCTGCGGGTGGTCGTCGGCAGTCGTGTTCTGAAAGTCAGGCTGACATGGGAAGTCAAGGCGGGCGACTGCCCCGAAAGGCGTCTCTGGAACTTTGTCTGCGTGCGCTCGGCGGCGACCTTCGCAGTGCTTCAAAAGCCCGAATATAAGCTTGCCTGCGCAATATGCTTCTACGACGACGGCAAGTGGTACAGCGACTACATCAAGAAACATATCGTTGAGGCGGTCTGCTGTGCCGCCATCAGTGAGGACGGCTCCATGCTGGAAAGAGTCCTTTCATTTAGACTGCTTGACCGCACTCAGCTACAGTCCTGCATCGACTTCGCCACCGAGCATAAACTGACCTGGCAGCAGGTGGTAATGATGAAGTTCAGGCACGAAAATTTCGGTGAATAGGTCTCGTTTTCGCAATCGTTTCAACGGCGGGAACTGCCGCTGTGTCAGCCGAAAATATGCGGCTTTAAAAATTTTGCAAATTTTTTCAAAACCTATATACATTTTATGTTTTTTGTGATATAATAGTCTAAAGTCTGCGAATGCGTATCGGCAGACCTCTCGCATGCGAGATCACTCACCGAAAGGAAAGATGATAGATTGGAGAATAATAAGATCACCCTTTACGGTTTTAATAACCTGACCAAGACCCTCAGCTTCAATATTTACGATGTCTGTTATGCTAAGGGACAGAAGGAGCAGAAGGATTATATAGAGTATATCGACGAGCAGTACAATTCCGAAAGACTGACGAAGATACTCTGCGACGTGACCGAAATGATCGGTGCACGGGTCCTCAATATCTCCAAACAGGATTACGAGCCGCAGGGCGCTTCGGTGAACGTGCTGATCGCCGAGAAGGAGCTGGACAAGGATTCCATCGACCCTTCGTGCAATCTGGGCAGACTGCCCGATGCACCCGAAATTATACACGCTCATCTTGATAAGAGCCATGTCACGGTGCACACTTTCCCCGAGTATCACCCAGATAATTCCATCTCCACCTTCCGTGTGGACATAGATGTTTCTACCTGCGGTACCATCTCGCCGCTGAATGCGCTCAATTATCTGATCTCCAGCTTTGATTCGGATATCATCACCATTGACTACCGTGTGCGTGGCTTCACCCGTGATGTGCTCGGCAAGAAGTTCTTCATCGACCACGACATCACTTCCATTCAGGATTATATCGACGACACCACGCTGACTAAGTATGATGCTATCGACGTCAATGTTTATCAGTCCAATATTTTTCACACCAAGCTGCTCATCAAGGAGATTGACCTCCAGAACTACCTGTTCAAGAAGGACGTCTACGAGCTGACCCCGAAACAGCGTCTTGATATAACCGACAGCCTTCGCCGTGAAATGATAGAGATATACAGCGGAATGAACATTTATTAATTCATAATTCATAATTCATAATTTGCGGCGGACCTTACTGTGTCCGCTTTCGGTCGTGGGTCATGGATTATGTTTTTTATGAGAAAACATGTTTTGACGGTCATCATTTCAAACATCATATAACAGGGAATATTATATTAAACGACAAAGATTTTCTGACATATCCTGCTCACAGCAGCCAAGACGACGGCAGCTGTAAGCAGTTTATGTCGAAAATCTAATGTCGTTTACTATAACTGTATGGTATCCTTCTCCACGACGCATGTGTAGAGAAATATATCAGCTGACTGCCCTATATTCGGCACAAAGGAGGGATAAAATTCATTTGTTGACAAAACAGGTCCTCAGCCATAATGCCAATAATTATGCATTATGAATTATGCATTATGAATTAAA
>CAMNMO010000185.1 GCA_946544695.1 uncultured Ruminococcus sp.
GAATGTTTCGGGGTATTCTATCGGACTGTTACACCCGTTTTTGTAAAAAAATCTTTATCCCCTCTTTTCAAACGGAAGAATTTATGGTATAATATATGTCTCAGATGACGGAGGTATACTGATGAAAGATACAAATACTATTAAAAAACAGGCACTTGAGAGATTTTTCAGCCGAATGAACCCCATGCAGCGTCAGGCGGTTTTCCACATAAACGGTCCGCTGCTGATACTTGCGGGTGCGGGCAGCGGAAAGACCACGGTGCTTGTTAACAGGATAGCCAACATGATACATTTCGGTGATGCTTATGAGACCGAATACAAGCAGGAGTTCACCGATGAAGAAGCGGCTTTTATTGAAGATTACGCAGAGGGCAGGACCGATGACGGCATGCGCCTTGCACAGATAGTCGGTTTTTGCACTGTAAGACCGTGGAATATCCTTGCCATCACCTTTACAAACAAAGCTGCGGGCGAACTCAAAGAACGTATCGCAAATATACTCGGTGAGGAAGGCAAGGGCATTACAGCTGCGACATTTCACTCGGCGTGTGTGCGCATACTCAGGCGTGAATGTAGCCACATCGGGTTCACGCAGAGTTTTGCCATTTACGATACCGATGACTCTAAGCGTGTTATAAAAACTGTAATGCGTGAGATGGACCTTGACGAGAAGATGTTCCCTGTCAGGGGCATAATGACGGAAATATCCCACGCAAAGGATTCCATGATAGGACCCGAGGAGTTTGCAAAGGACGGAATGGGCGACTATCGGAAGTCCACCGTGGCAAAAATATATGCAAGATACCAGAAAGAACTGCGTGCCAACAACGCTATGGATTTTGACGACATAATCTGCCATACGGTAACGCTGTTTGAACAGGAACCCGATGTGCTTGACCACTACCAGAACCTTTATAAATATATAATGGTGGACGAGTATCAGGATACAAACAAAGTTCAGTTTAAGCTGGTCTCGCTGCTGTCACAGAAATACGGGAATATCTGCGTTGTGGGAGATGATGACCAGAGTATTTACCGTTTCCGTGGTGCGACCATCGAAAACATTCTTAATTTTGAAGATGAATTCGGCTGCCGCCCCGAAGATGTCATCAAGCTTGAACAGAATTACCGTTCGACACAGAATATTCTTACCTGCGCAAACAAACTTATCAGCAACAATGTTGGCAGAAAAGGCAAGAACCTATGGACTGACAGCGGCGACGGCGACAAGGTGGTAGTTCACAAGTCTATAAACGAACGTGACGAAGCGGCTTACATAGCAAGGACTATCACAGCCAACAACGAAAAGGGCAGGCATTACGGCGACCACGCAGTGCTTTACAGAATGAATGCACAGTCCAACGCACTTGAACAGGCAATGATAAAGGCAAGCATACCATATAAGATATTCGGCGGACTGAAATTCTACGACCGAAAAGAGATCAAGGATATACTTGCTTACCTGGAAGTCATCAACAACCACGCTGATATGTTCAGGCTGAGAAGGATAATCAACGAACCCAAGCGTGGCATAGGCGATGCCACTGTGCGTGTGATAGACCAGATAGTTTCAGACCTCGGTGAAGACCCAATTTATATAATGGAACATTCTCCCGAATATGTTCCGCTGGCAAAGAAGTCGAAGGTGCTGACAGAGTTCGCATTCATGATAGATGACCTGACTGACCTTTCGGAAATATCATCGCTGCCCGATCTGCTTGATGCAGTTGTGGATAAAACAGGCTACGGTGCATTCCTCAGGCAGCAGGGACTTGAAGGCGAGACAAGGCTTGAGAACATCGAGGAACTTAAATCCACAATGGCAAAATATGAGGAAGATGCAGAAGAACCGTCTCTTGAAGGATTCCTTGAAGAAGTGGCGCTGTACACCGATATAGACACCCTTGACGAAAGCGGAGATTATGTTGCACTGATGACTATGCACGCTGCAAAGGGTCTGGAATTCCCTGTTGTATTTGTGGCAGGTATGGAGGACAATGTGTTCCCTTCAAACCGCAGCATGGAAAGCGAAGTTGAACTTGAAGAAGAACGCAGGCTTGCTTATGTAGCGATGACAAGGGCAAAAGAACAGCTGCATCTCGTTTACGCAGGTGAAAGAATGCTGTACGGAAACACGCAGTACAACCGTGAATCGACCTTTATAAGAGAACTGCCAAAGGAAAACATTGATGAACAGGTGCCTAAATTCAGCGACGATAAGAAGCACAGCGGTGTATCCAACATATCGCTCGGCAGGCAGATGGCGATGTATAATGCTGCGGCAAGGGCAGGCGACTCCCCCGCTGAAACTTATGCTGTGGGTGACAGAGTGATGCATAAAAAGTTCGGTGAAGGCACTGTTGTGGGTGTGACCCCTATGGCGGGCGACACCATGCTTGAGATAGCATTTGACAACGTGGGCACCAAAAAGATATTTGCAAATTTCGCAAAGCCCAAAAAGATATAAAAACACGGGAACGAGTATTGCGCTCGTTCCCGTTTCGTTTACTTTTCGGTATACCACTTTTTAAGTGTCTGCTCTGCGAGTTTGCCGTAAACTGTGAAATCACGATTTTCCTTAGCCTTCTCGATGGGCGGGAGAACTGCCTTCCAGTCCCACCAGAAATAACCGCAGAACCATGGTATCTCCCAGGTAGCTGCCATTGCAGATCCATAGAAATCAGACTGTTCCTGCTCATCAAGCTGCTTTTCGGGACGGTCATGGAAATCCCAGGGATAGGCTGTGCAGCCCTCCTCATTGCGCACACCTATCTCAGCAAACATGATGGGTCTGTTATAGCGCTCGTGACATTTTTCAAGGCGCTTCACGACCTCCGCCCAGCGTTCATGCATGGTTTCGATGCCCTTGTGTTCAGCATCTGTAACGGGATAATATGCACTTATCCCGATAACGTCCACCGCATCTAACCACTTGAAACGCAGCTCATCACCATGATTGATGTTGTGCATTATGATGCCGCTGTACACCTTCCTGACCTTAGCCACCATGTCACGGCAATGGTCAGCCTGCTTATCCATACCTGCCATCTCACAGCCTGTGCAGAGCATCTCGCAGCCAAGCTGTTCTGCCATTTTAGCATAATGCAGCATGAAATTATTGTACGAGCGGAACCACTTTTCCCAGTATCCGCAGCCTTCCTCCGTGGGAAAGTCGATGCGTGCACGCCATGCCCTGTCAAGGCAGTTTACCATAGGTTTAAGGCAGACTTTCAGCCCCAGCGACTTCGCCATTTTCACAGCGTGGATTATCTCCTCATCGGTCTGAGTGAGTCCGTAAAGCGAGAATACCACCGTGCTGTAAAAAGTTTCCTGCCAGCCGTTGACAGTGATGCATATCCAATCCAGACCGTTAGATGCCAGTCTTTTCATCGACTCCTCAGCCTTGTCGGTCAGAAGTTCGCCTTCACGGCTGAAAAAGCCCCATGTGTAACCCTTGCAGAATAATTCCCTATCCATAAATACCCTCATTTCTGTACGAATTATCGTACTTTTATTACATGCCGAACAGTGCGGCAAGCAATTTTTTTCATTTTACCCAAGCCCGAATAATATTACTTTTTGATAAAGACCTGTATCTCAAATCCGCAGGTGACTTCGATGCTGTCAAGTGCTTTGAGCCTTGCCATGCCCTCCTCAGATGTCTTGTAGAAATACGGTGTCATCATGAAAAGGCTGTAAATATCCTGCTGTGAGGAGATCACCGTCTTGTATTCAAACCGAATATCCCTGTGCTTGTCATCACTTTCATAAAAGGCTGTCAGACCATAGCTGTTCGGCTTGTTCTCATAAGGCTCGTCATACACTGCTGCTTTAAGCTCGAACAAATGCCTCGGTGACGGCGAGACAACTATCAGTGCACCGCCCCTCTTCAGCACACGGGCATACTCATCGTTGCAGACAGGCGCAAACACACTTACCACCGCATCAGCGCACTCGTCATCAAAAGGCAGTTCAAATGATGACGCAACTGCGAAGCAGCAGTTCGTTATGCCGGCAAGATGAACTCTCGTCATGCAGTGTGCCACAGCATGTTTTGATATGTCGATGCCGAACACCTGCGAATTTTTAACCTTTGAAAGTTCTGCCGTATAAAAGCCCTCACCGCAGCCGCTGTCAATGATAACAGGCTTATCGGTACTGCCAAGCACCTCGGCAGCCACTTCTCTCAGCTTTTCTGCCAGAGGTCTGTAATAGCCTTTATCAAGAAACTCTGTGCGTGCTTTGACCATATCAGCGTTATCACCCGCAGTTTTAGGATTATGCTTTGCTGTCGTCAGCAGATTTACATGACCCTTGCGGGCTATGTCAAAGCAATGCCCCTTCGGGCAGCGCCACGAATTATCAACTCTGTTCAGTTTATCTTTACACACGGGACATATATACATATTATCACCTATCTTTTATCACCCTGATACTCTGCCCCATGCTGACAGCTTTTTTCATGAGGTCATCAAGTTTCATATCAGGCGTGAAGATATACTCTCTGTCAACAGCTTCATCAACTTCCCACAGATACATATCAAATACACATTTTTTTAGTTTATCGGTGAAAGGCTCAAGCTTACCGCTATTTATCGGCATTTCCGTACTTTGGACTTTTAGATCAATTGATACAAGTACAGGGTCGCTTATGAATGTTTTATGCAAAAGCATCTCATATACTTTACCATGGGAAGCTTCGATAAAAGCAAGTCCGTCTTCCGAGAAAAACTGTCTTGGTTCACACTCATGCTCTTCTCCGTCCCAAAAGACTTTTTTCACCGAAAGACCTGCGTCAGCCAGCTGAGCTTCGGGCAATAATATATCAAGGGTGTATTCCATACATCTTCACCTGCACTTTCATATACTTGTGTTATTATAGCATAAGTATACCTTATTTGCAAGACCCTCTGCGAGAATTTACAATTTGTTCTACAAAAATACTGCCCGAGGATATTGACCCACGGGCAGTATAAGTTTATAGGATAAGTTAAATCAATGTATAGAATTTATCAGCCGAGAACGACTTTGTGGAACACCTTTTTGCCCTTCTTGATGATGACCTGCTCGGTCAGGTCTACCATACCCTTAGGGTCAGTGAACTTTTCGCCGTTTACAGCGATACCGTTCTGCTGAACAAGTCTTCTTGCCTCACCGTTCGAGGGGCACAGACCTGCCTTTACCAGCAGAGTGAGGATACCTATCTGCTTGTTCTCGTCAACATCATCTGCGGTAAGGGTAGTGGTGGGCATATCAGCGCTGTCAGCACCGCCGCCGAAGATAGCCTTTGCAGCCGCATCAGCCTTTTTAGCTTCCTCTTCGCCGTGGATCATCTTGGTCAGCTCGAATGCCAGCAGTTCCTTAGCCTTGTTGTACTCAGCGCCCTCCAGATGCTGCTCCATCTCCTCTATCTCCTCGATGGGCACGAAGGTCAGCAGCTTCAGGCACTTGATAACGTCAGCGTCATCAACATTTCTCCAGTACTGGTAGAAATCGTATGGCGAGGTCTTTTCAGCGTCCAGCCATACAGCGCCCTTTTCGGTCTTGCCCATCTTCTTGCCCTCAGAGTTGAGCAGCAGCGTGATGGTCATGGCATGAGCGTCCTTACCCAGCTTCTTTCTGATAAGTTCAGTGCCGCCCAGCATATTTGCCCACTGGTCATCGCCGCCGAACTGCATATTGCAGCCGTACTTCTGGAAGAGCTCGAGGAAGTCGTAGCTCTGCATTATCATGTAGTTGAATTCGAGGAATGTGAGACCGCGCTCCATACGCTGCTTGTAGCACTCGTGAGAGAGCATACGGTTTACGCTGAAGTGAGCTCCGACGTCGCGGAGAAGCTCAATGTAGTTCAGCTTCATGAGCCAGTCAGCGTTGTTGACGATGATAGCCTTGTCCTCGGAGAAGTCGATGAAGCGGCTCATCTGCTTCTTGAAGCAGTCAACATTGTGCTGGATAGTCTCGGGAGTCATCATCTTTCTCATGTCGGTCTTGCCCGAGG
>CAMNMO010000186.1 GCA_946544695.1 uncultured Ruminococcus sp.
CATGGGGGAATACACAAAAATACAGCTGTGTTTTGTCAAAATTGATTTCCGTGCTATTATTTGTATCATTGTACAATTGTTCAGCCCGCCAAAAATGCGGTCATGATCTTCCGTTCAGATAATTATCGTGATAAAGGCGCTTGTTTTAGCTTCGTGGCAAGAAAATATAAGTATGTTTTTTACATTGACATATCAGTGCAAATATGCTATTATATGTAAAATCACTGACTGATATCAGAAAGAGGGTCATAAAATGAAACTGTATGTTATAAATGAGGACGGCAAAGAATATGTCTGCCGACAGGACGAAAACGGCTGCCTGCGCAGGTTTTGCGATATGGGATATGATATATCCGACATGAACAGCCTGATAGCAGCATTTTCTTTGGAACAGCTGAACGGACTGAGTATGCCGATCGGCGGCAAGGCTTATGCGCCCGATGAAGTAAAGCTGTGTGCACCGATACAGCCTGTCCGTGACATCATCTGTCTTGGCGTGAATTACAAGGAACACATCGAGGAGACCAAAGATGTTGAGGATCTCCAAAACAAGGAAGCAACGGTGTATTTTTCAAAGCGTGTCAGCCATGCGGGGGGCAGCGGCGATGTGATACCAAGCTATGATTTCGTTGACAGCCTTGACTATGAAGCCGAACTTGGTGTTATTCTGGGAAAGACCGTGAAAAATTGCAGCAGGGAAGAAGCTGAGGCTGCAATCTTCGGGTACACTGTGATAAACGATGTAAGCGGCAGGGATCTGCAATTCAGGCACAAGCAGTGGTTCCGTGGAAAGAGTCTTGACGGCTACACGCAGCTTGGTCCCTGCATAGTTACAGCCGATGAGATAGGTGATGTTCAGGCGCTTGGCATAACATGCAGGGTCAACGGCGAACTTCGCCAGAACAGCAACACAAGCCTTATGATACAGCCTGTCGTTGATGCGATAACCGAACTTTCACAGGGCATGACCCTTGAAGCGGGTACAGTCATCGCAACGGGCACACCCGGCGGTGTGGCACTTGGCATGAAGCCGCCTGTGTATCTTAAAAGCGGCGATGTGGTCGAATGTGAGATAGAGAAGATAGGCAGGCTGATAAACACGGTGGGATAACAAAAGTACAGCAAAGCTATAAAAAGAAGTCGGGCGATCGGCTTCTTTTTTTGTGTCGTGACTTGTTTGCAGATGTAAAAGTTTTTTTAACAGCACTTGACACAGTGGGGAAAATGTGCTAATATATCTTTGCGACCATTCTTGATATTTTAGTCGCTTTATTTTGAAATGTAGTCACAAAGGAGAAGAAGAATGTCACCAAAACTATTTTCAATAGCCGAAAAAGAACAGCTGAAAGAGAAAATGTTCCTGTCAGGGCTTGAACTGCTGAAAGAGTACGGCATGACACACATGTCCGTCGAGAAGATAGCAGCTTCGGCAGGCATCGGCAAAAGCACCTTTTACAACTTTTTTATGTCGAAGGAGGATTTTGTCATTCAGCTTATCGAATTCAACCGCAGCCGTTTCTGGCAGGCAGTTTCAGATATGCTGGGCGACCGTGAGAAGCTGACAGTGGCAGAAAGCAAGTATGTTCTGACCTCGATAATCAACAACCGTGACAGCATTTACCAGTATCTCACCCCCGAGGACGAAAAAAAGCTGGCTGAAGCCAGTCCCGACAAGGGCGCAGCTGACATCGATGAGGAGACCGAAACGCTGAGACGGCTGTTCATCATGTTTGACGGCGTGCGTGATGATGTGGATCACGGGGTGGTATCAAATCTGCTGAAGGTGCTGGCGCTTGCTGCCGAAAATCGTTCCATGCTGCACGAAAGCGCTTATGAACGAACTCAGGAAAAGCTTTTCGAGATGCTGTTCGGTTGTATATTTCAGGAGGGTAAAGATGGATAAAAAAGCAAAGAAAAAAGAGGGCATTAGCCGTCTGATGGAGTTAGCCGAGACTAAGAAGGCGGGGCTTACCGCCGCATGTATGCTGTCGGTGCTGTCAAGCGTATTCAGGATAATACCGTACTTCACCATTTACAGCATACTCAGGAAAATGATAAGCTGCTATTCGGCAGGCAGCAGGTTCACATTCGGCAGTGTACGGACGCTTGTCATCGTTACGGCTGCAAGTGCGGTGCTTTACGGCATATCTGCCTACGCTTCGGCAATGCTGTCGCACGGGGCTGCTTACGATATACTGTATGAACTGCGAATGAAGCTGATGGAGAAAATGGGGCGTATATCCTCGGGCTACTACACTTCAAACACGCAGGGCAGCATCAAAAAGCTGCTTATCGAGGACGTTGAACAGATAGAGGGATTTATAGCACACTCAATGTCAGAGGTGGCAGCTGCCATCGCAACACCGCTTATGACCATCATCGTGCTTTTCATTGTTGACTGGCGGCTGACGCTTGTTTCGCTGCTGCCCATTATCTGTTCCTTCATAATACTTGCAATGGCGCTGAAAAAGCCCGACGGCGCAAAGCATCAGAAGAACATGGCTGACTGCAAGGCTAAGATGGAAGGCACTATCATCGAGTACATTCACGGCATGAGTGTTATCAAGATATTCGGCGGCACAAAGAACGCTTTCAAACGCTATGAGACTGACATGAACGCTTTCACGAAGTCGGTGCATGACACGGCTTACTACAATGCAAACGGCATGGGTCTGTATTATGCATTTTTCGGGGCACAGGTGCTGTTTTTGCTGCCTGCGGCTGTGATAATGCTTAACAGTGCATCAAGCTATTCGGAAGTTCTGCCTAAGGTGCTGTTTTTCCTGGTGGTTTGCTCAGGCATGAAAGAACCTCTTGAGAACATGATGAACGTTTCGATAGACAGCACTAAGATAAACGTAGGCATGAAGCGCATTGATGAACTGCTTGAAGAACCTGAGATAGCACTTGTGGGTGCCGGCAGGTCTCTCACACGATTTGATATTGAGTTTGATGAAGTGTCGTTCGCTTATCCCGGCAGCGGCATTAATGCCTGCGACGGAGTTAGCTTCAACTTACCACAGGGCAGCTGCAACGCACTTGTCGGTCCGTCAGGCGGAGGAAAGTCCACCATAGCACAGCTGCTGCTGCATTTTTATGAAGTTGGCAGCGGTTCGATAAAGATAGGCGGTGTGGATATAAAAGAAGTCACCCATGCCGAACTTGTGAAAAACATAGCTTACGTTTTTCAGGACGCATTCATCTTCAATGACACCATCGAGAACAACATACGCATGGGCAATGAACGTGCTTCCATAGAAGATGTCAAAGCGGCGGCAAGGGCTGCAAACATAGCTGATACCATCGAGGCACTGCCTGACGGTTACAGCACTGTCGTTTCGGACAGCACAGGGCTGTCGGGCGGCGAAAAGCAGCGCATAGCCATCGCAAGGGCTATACTGAAAAATGCCCCCATCGTGGTGCTTGATGAAGCTACTGCCTATGCAGATGCCGAAAACGAAGCAAAGATACAGGACGCATTCTCCAAGCTGTCAAAGGGCAAAACTGTCATCATGATAGCCCACAGATTAAAGACCATACAGAATGCAGACAACATACTGGTCATGGATAAGGGCAGGCTTGAAGCGGCAGGCAGACATGATGCGCTTATGGAAAGCTGTGTGCTTTACCGTGACATGGTCATGGCGAATGACCGCCGTGACAGCTGGACTATGCGAAAGGAGATACAGCATGACTAAACGTGAAAAATTCGCAAAATGGCGTGATATCGTTACCTACGGTGACAGCGCAAAATATACGGGATTCATAGCATGGCTGTTTCTGGACAGCTTTGCAGCATCGATACCTTCAAGCGTGATGATGATAGCAGTGTATTTCTTCCTGGCACCCGTGCTTGATAGCGCAAAGGCTTATGAACAAAAGCCGTTCTGGATACTGGTGGGGATACTGGCAGTGCAGACAGTGCTTTATGCGCTGATACGCAGAAAAAGCTACCTCGATATCTGCGTGGGACATGTCACGGCGCAGCAGCAGGATAAACTCAGGCTGGGTGACAAGCTGAGAACATTGTCGATGGGATATTTTGCCACACACGATGCAGGTGAACTTTCAACACTGATGATGCAGAACTATGAAGAGATAGAAAACCTTTCAAACAGCGTGGTATCAAACGGCACAGTCATTCTTATAAGGCTTTTTATAGCCCTTGTGATGCTGAGTATTTTCAATGTTAAGATGAGTCTTGCAATGTTCATCGTGATACCGCTTGCCGTACCCTTTGCGGTGATAAGCTACAAGCGTGTGGCACACACAAGCGCTGAACTTATCGCCATATCACAAAAGACGGCAGCGAATGTAATAGAATATGCAGGCGGCATAACCACACTTCAGGCTTATGACAGGGCAGGCAGCGCCTTTGAGGGGCTGAAAAACAGCTTTGCAAAGCTGCGTGACGATTCAAAGCGGCAGGAAAAAGCAGGCGGTGCAGTTTCGATGTATGGCAGGGCGATACTTTTCTCGGGCATCAGCATAGTCATGGGCGTGGGCGCACACCTGCTTGCGGCTGGGGAGATAACTCCGTTTTTCTACATCATGTGTCTGCTGGCAGCATTGCAGGTATATGAACCCATAATGCAGCTTTTCGTGTTCGTGATAAGTCTGGCAAGGATAAATCAGTGTGTTCAGAAGCTTTCCAAGCTGAAGGAAGAAAAGGAACTCGCAGTTTCACAGCCGCCGAAATATACCGAAAACAGCGACATATCATTCAATAACGTGCACTTCGCCTATGACGGCAAGGACGAGGTGCTGAAGGGCATAAGCTTTGAGATCCCCGAAAGACGTTTTGTTGCACTGGTCGGACCTTCGGGTTCGGGCAAGACCACTATCGCAAGGCTGCTCGCACGTTTCTGGGATATAGGTCAGGGGCAGATATCAATAGGCGGTGTGCCGATAACTTCCATGACTCAGGAACATCTGCTTTCAAAGATAAGCATGGTATTCCAGGACGTTTATCTGTTCCATGACACCATCGGCGCAAATATCCGCATTGGCAGACCCGATGCCACACAGGAAGATGTGGTCAGGGCGGCAAAGGCAGCTGCCTGCCACGATCTCATAATGTCACTGCCCGACGGCTACGACACTGTTGTGGGTGAGGGCGGGTCAACATTGTCAGGCGGCGAGAAGCAGCGCATCTCCATTGCAAGGGCGATACTTTCAGATGCCCCCATAGTTTTTCTCGATGAAGCCACAGCAAGCCTTGACCCCGAGAACGAGGTGCTGATACAGCGTGCGATAGATGAACTTGTGAAGAACAAGACCGTGCTTGTAATAGCACACCGCCTGCAGTCGGTGATGAATGCAGATGATATCATTGTGCTTGATAACGGCAGGATATCAGAACAAGGCACACATGAACAGCTTATCAGCAAAGGCGGCAGATACGCCGCACTCTGGAAGGAGCAGCAGGCAGCAGGCAGCTGGAGACTTGCATAGATCAATAACTCCCCGAAAAATGCTTTCGGGGAGTTGTTGTTTTATATAACAACACAGGCATGCAAACAAATGACAGCGAACTGTCACGGCTTTTTGCCTATCAGCGAAATGATCTCGCTTTCGGTCGAATTCGGGTAAAGTTCATGCACACGGTCGGCAATGCGCTGCCATGACTGCAATGGCGTTTCACTGTATGCGGAAGTGACATGTTCATAACCCCACACAGCCTCGGGCGGCATCAGCACAGATACGGGCATGCCGTACTCAGCGCCCTTTTTGCTGCGGCGCCTGTAAAACCCTGTGGTCACCAGATAGGTCTGCATCATCAGCCCTGTTGTTATCCCGGGGAAATTCTTCTCGCCGCCCTTGCCGAAGCCGCACAGCTTTTTCAGTTCGGTAGAAAGTATCTGCTTTTGCACGAAAACAGTTTCGCCGTCCTCGTCACGGTCTGTCAGCATGTCCATTATCAGCTTTTCACGGTGGTTTGCAAGACCGTCCTCATACCTTGCATCAAAGTCA
>CAMNMO010000187.1 GCA_946544695.1 uncultured Ruminococcus sp.
TAAAAAATACCTTATGATCATGCGCTGCTAAATGATAACGGTGCATGATGATAAAGTATTTTGAGTATACGGTCATCATGTAAGTGCAGCCCTTTTTGGCGGGCTGCACGAACGTGATATCCTGATCCGGTCAGGATAACTGTAATGATCTTTTTATCTTATCAAAGCTTGACCAGGCTCTGTGTTGCAAGCACTACGCCCGAAACAGCAACGCCTGCGATAAGTGTTCTTATACCTCTTACCTGTGCATCGGAATCCTCGCTCTTGAAACCGAGTGCCCAGTTAACTCCGCCGATAAGGCAAACAACGCCGCCCAGTGCAATGATATAGGGGCAGATGGTGTCTATTACCGTATTCCATATAGTAGAAGCCGAATCGCCGTTGCTTGCAGGCGGATCATCTGCAAATGCAATGATAGTTGACATCATGCATGCAGTCAGCGCAACAAAAGCGCTCCACATAAACTTATTGATCTGTCTGTTGATCGTCTTTACATTCTTCATAGTTAACATATCCTTTCTTATTCTCATAAATCTTTGTTGACCGGATCTTACTCATTTATTCTTAACGGTTCATCAGCCGTTGCTGACTCAACAACTCAGCTTGCGGAATCCACCGCATCAGCCTCGCCCACGCCCAGCAGTTCAAGCAGAGAATCAAGGTCATCATCGGAAATAACGCCCGCTTTATCGGTATCGCTTATGATCTCATCGAGCTTGTTGTCAAGCGCCTGTTCATCTATCCTGCCGTTTTCATCAAGCAGTTCATCTATGATGCTGTTTTTGCTGCTGTTCATTTCAGGCAATTCCTTCGGCATCTCATCACCGTAAAGTATATCATCGATAAGTGCATCGATATCCACATCGGGCACGCTGCTTTTGCCGACCTCACGCACTGCATCGTCACTTGCTGCGGCAGGCTTTGTCTCGGTAACTGCCTGCGCTGCGGGCTCCCTGCGTATCTCGGTCTTTTCGGGGACGGGTATCTCAGCCTTGTCCTTCTCGTTTTCCTTATCTTTAAGATACTCGGGTACATGCTCATAGAACAGGCTCTTGTCATAATCCGAGCTGTACTTGTAATAAGGGTGCTGGCTGTAATCGAACTTCTCGCTCCTGAAAGGTGCTTTACCGCTGACAAACAGCAGGCACTCCTTCTTGGGCAGCTTTTTGATCTCATCGGGCATCATCAGTTCACGGCCCATTCTGTCAAAACTCTGTGACGAGCTTCCCGATTTGCCCTTTGAACGTGATGACGACTTCTTGTCTATCGTCGCCTTGCCCAGCAGTTCCGATACATATTTCAGCGTCTCCATCGAACCGATATTACCCAGATAAAGGAAGGTGTTTGAGTTATCTATAACAACTCCCCATTCCTTTTCGTAGATATTTTTCAGCTGATCCAGCGACTGCAATATTACCGTTATGCCTATGCCCAGTGAACGTGCATAGGACTGTATCTCAACGAACTTCGGTATGCGGCAGGTGGTCGCAAACTCGTCAAGGTAGAAATGCACAGGTACGGGGCAGCGCTGGTCTTCCCTGTGCTTTACTGTTGCACAGTAGTTCAGCTCCTGGAAAAGTATGGTGAAGAACATACCTGCGATGTAGTTGCATTCATCGACCGTAGGCGGCTTTACCACGAATATGGTGGTCAGTTCCTCGCCCACAAGGTCAAGGTGCATGTCATCACGGCTGAGTATTCGCTGTATCTCGGGTATCTTCATCGAAGAAAGTCTTGCCACCGCCGAGATGACTATGGATTTGGCAGTTTTGCCGCTTGCCTTTGAACGGAACTCGTTGAACTGCCTTACAGCGATGTTGTTATCGCCGTACATCTTTGCAAATTCCTTGAAGAATATGTCAAGGTCACTGTCGTAGTTATCGCCGTCCTCCTCGATGGACAGCCAGCCTATCAGGGTATTGACAGTTTCAAAGTTGACCTCCTCATCGGGGAAAGCCTGCACCACTGCAAAGATTATCGCCTGAAGGAACAGTCTTTCTGCCTTAGGCCAGAACGGGTCTGAACCCTTCTGTTCCTGACCGCCGTCGGTATTGGTGATAAGTGTCTCGATAAGTGTGAGCACTCTTTCCTCCCAGCCGTCACGGTCACGGTGCACATAATACAGCGGGTTGAAGCAGTCGCTTCTGTTCTTGAAATCTCCAAGCTCAAGCACCCTTACCCTGTGCCCCTTTATCTGTGTCAGGAAATAGCCGACCTTGCCGTAAAGTTCGCCCTTAGGGTCGGTAACTATGTTAGATGTATTCGATTGCAGAAGGTTAGGCAGCACATATCCTCTCGACTTACCTGCGCCCGCACCGCCTATGATGAGAGTATTGTTGTTCAGCTCATAGTTGAACATGCATATCCTCTCGGTCTTTGTGAAAATACGGTCTGTCTTATACCAGTTTTTCCGCTTGATATCGGGCAGCTCGTACATCTCTTTGAGCTTTTCTTTTTTCTCCTGAGTTTTCGCTTTTTTCAGCGCCTGTTTATACAGGTATCCGCTTTGCAGCGTTTTCAGGGTGTTCTCGTCTGCCCATTCGGCTGAGCCGTACTCCTTGCCGTTCATGTACTTCTTCTTGCTCGCCTTCATGTACTGGAACACCAGAAAGCACATAAACTCACCCGCAAGCAGGAACTTTATGGTATAGCCGTTATAGTAGATATTCTTCGTGGGTGCTCTGAGCCTGTCGGTCAGGTCGGTGACCGCTTCGCTCACGGACATCCCGTAGCTTATCTCGGTCGTTGTCAGCGTCTCGCCGTCAGCCTTGCGCTGTGCGGTGTTCTTCTTTGCGGTGTCTATCGCACAGGAAAGATGCACCGCCAGAAAAGCCACGAACAGCATTGCCGCTATCATCACGATAATATTGGTCGCAGAACTATTTTTCTTGTGCATTACAGTGTCCTGCCCCCTTATCAGCGCTCGTTGTCTCTCACAGAAAGCTGCTTCTGCTTATCCTGAATACCGAGATTTCCACCATTGCCGATAGTCTTGCTGTCACGCTCGGTCTTTACGTTTTCCCTGAATCCTTCAAGAGTGAACTTGCCGTTAGTATAACCAAGCTCAAGCGGCTTGTCTCCGCCGCCGTCGATAACGCCTTCGCCGTCTTTCATTTCGAGCATGTCGTAAGCTCTGCCTTCCAGCATCTTCCCGCCGCTTTCTCTGTCACCGCCTTCACGCTCAGCATGTTCCCTCAGCTGCTCGGTCACATTTTCCTTGACCATCTTATATCTCATGATATAGCTGCGGAAATCATTCTGTAAAGCTGCAACGCCGAGCTCATACTGACTTATGCGGTCTCTCATATCAGGGGAGAGATCTTTATCTATATGGGGAGGCACCTTGCCTGCCGCCAGTCCGTCCGCCAGCTCACCGAACTTCTCGGGTGTCCATTTTTCCACATAGGCGGTGGCGAATATAGCATTCAGGTCCGAGTCTGTCTTTGCCATATCATACTGCATCTTCTCGTGCACAGCCCTGAGCTTGCCCATATCGTCCATCGTATGATTATCCGCAATGCCCTTGTCGATGCATTTTCTCATTATCAGCATCTGATCTTCTGCCGCCAGTATTGCGGGAGGCATGTCCTCTTGCGACATTTCAAGTTTTGGAGCATTGTTCTCCATTATGAGCTTTTGAGCTTCTTCAAAGGATATCTCAGGCATATCCCTTATAACTTCCAGATCACGTCTGCAATCATTTATTACCTCTAATCTCGCATTGTTGAGATCCATCATGATCGGCGCTGCCGTTCTTGGAGAAGCTGCAAGCTTTATCAGCTCGTCCATCAGCTTATCGAGCCACCCTGTGAGTAATTTGATCTTCAGCTCGATCAGTCTCAGATACATCTGGACAAATTCCGAACCTGTTTCTGCCGACATTTTTCATTACCTCCTTTTTTCTGTCCTTCACTCAGTTCTCTTTTACTATCGCCCTGCACGACTTTTCCAGTATATCTCTTGCGTGTTCGGGGTCGTTGCGTATCATCAGCGATGTTTTGGTCAGCAGCTTTCTCGCATCTTCTGATGTCTTTTCTGATACAAGAAATCTTTTCACCTGCCTGAAACTTTCGATCTTGTACTCAGCGGGGTCAAGGTCATCACATACTGACAAAAAATCATTTGCCATCGCTCTGTCAAACAGACTATACATTTTCGTTGCCCTCCTCGAATTTATTATGTAAAATCAATTTTACTTTCCAAATTCGTTACGATTATAACACATTTTTCATGGCTTTGCAAGCTTTTTTTCGTTAAAAATTCAAAATATACTTAATATTGATTTAATTAATTATTTTACCTTAACATTATCCCCTAAACATGGCACGAAAGTGGCTAGTTCACGCAATTATATTTTGTTAAATATGTATCGTCTGTAAAATATTCCCGATTAATTTTACATATCTGTTAGTAACATTATACATTTTCGCTATTTCATTTATTCAAATAGCTTTCATTTGTTGTGATAACGTAATCGTTTTTGGAAATTCATGTTGACATTTTGTCACATCTGTGGTATAATTACAGTATCAGGACAGCTTTTCAGCGTTCTTATAGCGCTGCGGCAGTTCGTGAACATATCGAAAACACAGCAAATGATTTTACGAAATTTTCGTTACCAAAGCGAAAGTCCGCCTTACATTGTCAGGGGGTAATGTAAAAATGATGTACCATAAGGTGTTGAAAAAACTGCGGATAGAGAAAACTCTCACCCAGGAAAACATTGCAGATGTGCTGCACATCTCACGGGCAGCCTATTGCAGATACGAGAACGGCAGCCGTGAGATACCCATAGCGCTGCTGATACAGCTTGCAGATATCTACAATACCAGCACTGACTATATCCTGGGCAGAACAAAAATAAAAACACCGTACCCCTTCAAATGAGGTACGGTGTTTTGTTCATATATGCTTATCATC
This sequence comes from uncultured Ruminococcus sp., assembly GCA_946544695.1. Taxonomy (GTDB): domain Bacteria; phylum Bacillota; class Clostridia; order Oscillospirales; family Ruminococcaceae; genus Hominimerdicola. The sequence continues at coordinate 4,921 of CAMNMO010000187.1, forward strand.
AAGAGTGCGGCAGAACTTTTTCGTGATATCGAAGAAATAGCTTTTTCTGCCCGATATGTCATGTTCATCAAGGCGGCAGGCTATGTACATCAGCAGCAGTATCATATCATACCTTGCAGACTCATCATCAGTGGGATAAGCCAGCGTTTCGCCGATGTTCACGTAGCCATCGCCGGTCTCGTGCACAAGGCACAGCACAGTGTAGGCATCAGCCTGCTTTTTCAGTATGGAAAAATTCTCCGCACTGCTGAACCTTTCGGTAAAGCTTTCCATCGTCAGCGCTGAAAGCTTCAGCCATTGTTCAAAATTGGCAACTATATTTTCCAGTTCTTCGGTGACCTTTTTGCTGTCACCCAAAGCTTCTTTCAGATCTATCACAGTTCTCTTGCCGTCAGGTATCTTTGCTTTCATAAGCTGCCCCTTTCCTGCTGTCATATAAATATTATGAACGACCTTGCCAGCTGTATCGCCACAAACAACAGGAACAGTATACCGCCCAGCTTCTGCAGGTCCTTGTTATCGACCCTGACAAGTATTATAGCCGCAAGGCACAAAAGCATCTGCAATATCGTCAGCAAGCCCCTGCCGTAACGTGCGCCGCCGATCTCGCCTATCAGCATGAAAAGCCCGTATATAAGAAATGCAGCGCTTATGAAGGTCAGGTACTTCTTGTTGCTTTTTGATATGGCGTTTTTCTCTTTATATTCGCTCAGTTCTTTCTTTTTGAACTCACGTTCGATCCTGTAACGAGCTTCAACATCAACGCCACGGTACTCATCGACCATATCTTTCATCACTCTAAAAAACATCGTCTGTCTTTCCTTTCCTGTCTGTATATCTCGTTTCTCTTTTTCTGCTTTAATTAACATATCACAATATTTATTTTTTGTCAACCCCATTTTACATTCGGATCCATCGTGGAGGATAGCGATACATCCGCCGCATTATTGACAACCGCAGGATCAAAGGATATAATACACAATGATAGACACTGCTATAATGCGGCACGCCGCACATCATTTTGCAT
>CAMNMO010000188.1 GCA_946544695.1 uncultured Ruminococcus sp.
CGAGAGCATACTTACAGATTACGGCTCGGGCATCATAGCAAACTTCCTGAGGATAGCAGGCATAGAAACAGCAGCACCCGAGGTAAGCGTGATACCCGATGCTGAGAGGACAGAGCTGAAACCTTACATCGCAAAGGTGGTAGACGGACAGCATCTGACCCGTGAAGAAGCAAGGAATGCCATGGACATAATCATGGGTGACAGGGCTACAAATGCACAGACAGCCGCCCTGCTCACCGCCATGAGAATGAACGTGGAGACCATAGATGAGATAACAGGCTGCGCCGAAGGCATGCGTGACAAGATGGCAAGAGTCCCGCACAACAGCGAGGTGCTGGAGATAGTTGGCACAGGCGGCGACCTGGCACAGAGCTTCAACATTTCAACCACATCTTCATTTGTTGTCTCAGCAGTGGGTCAGGCAGTGGCTAAGCACGGCAACAGAAGCGTTTCTTCAAGGAGCGGAGCTGCTGATGTGCTGGAAGCGCTGGGCGTCAAGATAGCTTCGACACCCGAAAAGGCAGCTGCCTGCATCGATGAAGTGGGAGTATGCTTCCTGTTTGCGCAGAGCTATCACAAGGCTATGAGATTTGTGGGACCTGTCAGAGCACAGAGCGGCATAAGAACCGTGTTCAACATACTGGGACCACTTGCAAATCCCGCCAATGCAGAATACAACGTCATCGGCGTTTACGAGGAAAGGCTGATAGACATTGTGGCGAACGTGCTGAAAAATCTGGGTGTTAAACATTCGCTGGTGGTATACGGCAGTGACGGACTGGACGAGATATCCATTTCCGCACCCACACACATCGCCGAGATAAACAACGGCGAGATATACAGGTTCACACTGACACCCGAGGACGTGGGTCTGACCACCGCAAAGAAAAAGGATATCGTCGGCGGTGATGCACTGGAGAATGCAGCCATAACACTGGGGATACTCAAAGGTGAGATACAGGGTGCAAAAAGAGATATCGTGCTGTTCAATGCGGGCGCTGCGCTGTATGTCTGCGGCAAGGCTGACAACATCGAATCTGGCGTGAGACTTGCCCGTGAAGCCATCGACAGCGGTGCAGCACTGGAACAGCTCAACAAGCTGATAGAGTTCACAAACAGAGGTTGAGCCATGATACTTGATGATATTGTTGCAAGGCGCAGGATACAGCTGAGCGGGGAGCAGGAAAAATGCCCCCTCAGCAAAATGCGGCGCAGGGCTGAGATACAGCTTTGCGAGCGCACTCCCCTATCGCTGGAAAAGGCGCTGAAAAAGGATACGCTTTCGTGTATCTGCGAGGTGAAGAAGGCTTCACCCAGCAAGGGGCTTATCCGTGAGGATTTCCGCCCTGTGGAATTTGCAAAGGAATATGAGGCGGCGGGTGCAAATGCCATAAGCTGCCTGACGGAAGAACATTATTTTCAGGGCAGTTCGCAGTATCTTGCGGATATACGCAAGGCGGTCAACATACCGATACTGCGCAAGGATTTTATATTCGATGAATACCAGATATTTGAAGCTGCGGCGCTTGGCGCAGATGCGGTGCTGCTGATAGCAGCGGTGCTGGATATACCTGATTTTGACAGGCTTTTCAGACTGGCAAGAACGCTGGGGCTGAGCGTGCTGGGCGAGATGCATACCGTTGAAGAGATGCAATGCTACGCTCTCGACCGTGAGGAAATGGTCATCGGTGTGAACAATCGCAATTTAAAGACCTTCGAGGTCAGCCTTTATACAGTGGAAAAGCTGAGACCCTACGCACCCGAGGGTGCGGTGTTCGTATCGGAAAGCGGCATAAAGACAAACGAAGATATGAAGATGGTGAGAAGTCTCGGGGCTGATGCGGTGCTTATCGGTGAGACGCTGATGCGCAGCGGGAGCATAACGGATACGCTGCATGAGCTGAGAGCAGGTGTTTGATATGACAGCAAAGCAATGCGTCAGCCTGCAGGAAGTAAGGAACGAGATAGACCGTATCGACAGCGAGATGATAAGACTGCCGGCTGAACGGGGCGGATATGTCAGGCAGAAAGCCGCTGCCTTTGGGGCAAATGTTAACATGTTTTCCGCACGATGACAGATGGTTTTATATACGCTGAGATGAATGAATTTAACGGAAAGAAGGAAATAGAATGAGCAAGATCGGACGCTTCGGAGATTTCGGCGGACAGTATATCCCCGAGACAGTCATGACTGCCGTACACGAACTGGAGGCAGCTTACGATAAATACAAGGACGACCCCGAATTCAACAGGGAGCTTAGAGAGCTTTACCGTGATTACGCAAACAGACCTTCGATGCTGTATTATGCAGAGAAGATGACTAAAGATCTTGGCGGTGCAAAGGTCTACATCAAGCGTGAGGATCTGAATCACACGGGCGCACACAAGATAAACAATGTTCTCGGTCAGCTGCTGCTGGCAAAGAAGATGGGCAAAAAGCGCATCATCGCTGAAACAGGTGCGGGTCAGCACGGCGTTGCGACTGCGACAGTCTGTGCACTTATGGGACTTGAATGCGAGGTCTACATGGGTGCTACCGATATGGAAAGACAGTCGCTGAACGTTTACAGAATGAATCTGCTGGGCGCAAAGGTCACAGGCGTCAACAGCGGCACTGCAACACTGAAAGATGCCATAAACGAAGCTTTCCGTGACTGGTGCTCGAATATCGACACTACTTTCTACTGCATAGGTTCGGTAATGGGTCCCCACCCATACCCTACAATGGTGCGTGATTTCCAGAAGATAATCGGTGAGGAGATCAAGGCACAGTTACAGGAACGTGAGGGCAGGCTGCCCGATGCGGTAGTTGCATGCGTGGGCGGCGGTTCAAATGCGATGGGCGCTTTCTATGACTTTATAGGCGACAAGGACGTTCGCCTTATCGGTGCCGAGGCAGCGGGCAGAGGTGTTGACACACCCGAACATGCTGCAACTGTGGCTAAGGGCGACCTGGGGATATTCCACGGTATGAAGTCGTTGTTTTTACAGAACGAGTACGGTCAGATAGACGAGGTATATTCCATATCAGCAGGACTTGATTACCCCGGCATCGGTCCCGAACATGCATACCTGCACTCGATCGGCAGAGCTGATTATATGAGTATCACCGATGAAGAAGCTGTGCAGGCATTTGAGTATCTCTCAAAGACAGAGGGCATTATACCTGCCATCGAATCCGCACATGCTGTTGCTGCGGCAATGAAGATGATCCCCGAAATGGGCAAAGATCAGATAGTTGTTATAAACCTGTCGGGCAGAGGCGACAAGGACGTTTATTCGATAGCAAGATACAGAGGAGTTGAGTTAGATGAAAAATAGGATAGACGAATGCTTTGAAAAGCTGAAAGCCGAAGGCAGAAAGGCGCTTGTGACCTTCGTGACCGCAGGCGACCCCGACCTTGATACCACCGAAAAGCTTGTGCTGGAAATGTTCGACAAGGGTTCAGACCTCGTGGAGATAGGCGTGCCGTTTTCCGACCCGATAGCTGAGGGCGGCACCATACAGCGTGCATCGCTGAGGGCGCTGAAAAACAAGACCAATCTCGACCAGATATTCTCGATGGTAAGCAGGCTGAGAGATGTTACCGAGAAGCCCATACTCCTTATGATGTACTTGAACACTGTTTTCCGTTACGGCACCGAAAGGTTTTTTGAGAACTGCAAGCGTGTGCAGATAGACGGCGTGATAATCCCCGACATGCCCTTTGAGGAGCGTGATGAGGTAAAGGAATATGCCGAGAAAACAGGTGTGAGGAGCATATATCTGGTAGCACCCACCTCAAAGGAACGTGTGAAGATGATAGCTGAGGAATCAAAGGGATTTCTCTACATCGTATCATCACTGGGCGTTACAGGCACAAGGAACGAGATAAGCACCGATTTCAATGACCTGCTGGCACCTCTCAAAGAGGGTGACTACTGCCCTGCATGCATAGGCTTCGGCATATCTGACGGTGAACAGGCAAGGAAGATGGTTTCCTACTGTGACGGCTGCATAATCGGTTCAGCTATCGTAAATATAGTTGAAAAGTACGGAAAAGACAGCATCGGACCTGTCGGCGGATTCATTGAGAGCATAAGAGAAGCACTTGACGCATAAGATAAGCCCGTGAGTTTAAAAGCTCACGGGCTGTTGTTATTTCTCGCCGTTTTTATAGACAAATAATCTGTCATCATGCCATTCAAAATTACCGTAAAGCGGGTACGCCCTGCCGTTGCAGGCGGTTATGGTATCCTGCGCTTCAACGGAGAATTCACTGCCGAAACAATATGTTACAAGGCTTTTGTCAAACACTCTTGAAAATGCTTTTTGGGCAAACCTGCCTGTAACTACCGTCTTGCTGTCAGCGGGAAAAACTATCAGGTTCACTCTTTCATCTGACCCGAACTTACTGCCGACCATTGCCAAAAACTTTGCGGGCAGATACTTCTTCATATCATGGGCGGGTATATTTTCCCTGACTGTCATTTTCATGGGCATGCACCTGTTATCCTGCCGCCGCCCACAACATATTCACCGTCATAAAAGACCACAGCCTGTCCCTTTGAGACTGCCTTGTGGGGCTTATCAAATTCAACCCTGACTGTATTTTCGTCAACAGGTATGACTGTGCAGGGTACTTCCTGCTGATGGTAACGGGTCTGTGCAGTACAGTGCAGTGGGGAAGTCAGTTTATCTACGGTGATGAAGTTCACCTCGTCAGCTGTAAGGGCTTTTGAACACAGCTGTTCGGAAGTGCCCATGACAAGGCGGTTGTTTGCCATGTCCTTATAGGTTACGAACAGCGGTTCGCTGTACGATACGCCCACACCACGGCGCTGACCGATGGTATAGTTTATGAGACCCCTGTGCCGACCTAGCACAGTGCCGTCGGAAAGCACGATATCGCCTGCGGGCTGCTGCCCTGCCCTTGCGGTTATGAACGATGCATAGTCACCGTCGGGGATAAAGCAGATATCCTGCGAATCACGCTTATGTGCATTTATAAGACCGTTTGCTTCGGCAAGCGCACGTATCTCGGGCTTGCTCATATCGCCCACGGGGAACAGCGTGTGTGCCAGCTGATGCTGTGTCATTCCGTAAAGGACATAGCTCTGATCCTTTGACCTGTCAGCTGAACGTTTCAACAGCCATCTTCCGCTGACTTCATCATAATGAGAGGTAACATAGTGACCTGTGGCGATATAGTCAAAGCCCAGCAGCTGTGCACGTTCAAGGAAACTGCCGAATTTCAGGTGCTTGTTGCATTCGATACAGGGGTTGGGCGTGCCGCCGTCAAGGTAGGTATCGACAAAATCATCTATGACACGGGCTTTGAATTCGTCTGACATATTGAAAACATGGAAGTCGATGCCCAGTTTCAGTGCGACCAGCCTTGCGTCCTCAACATCACTGAGAGAACAGCAGGTCTTTTCCCTGACACCGATATCCTCATTGTCATACAGATGCATGGTGGCACCTGCGACCTCAAAGCCCTTATCGAGCAGCAGTTTTACCGCCGCAGAACTGTCCACACCGCCGCTCATAGCAGCGAGAACTCTTTTCTTATCCATAATCAATTCCTTTATATTACACGTTGGTATAGTCATCAAGACCTTCCTCGCTGCAAAGCCGCTGCCACATGGGTGACATTCTGCGCAGTTTCTTCACAGTCTCGGGAAGGACTTCAAGGATATAATCCACATCTTCATCGGTATTAAGGTCACCCAGCGTCAGCCTGAGCGAACCCTTTGCAAGTTCCTCGGGCAGACCGATGGCAGTAAGGACATGTGACGGGTCGATAGAACCGCTTGTGCAGGCTGAACCCGACGATGCTGCTATGCCCCTGATATCCAGTGCCAGCAGCAGACTCTCGCCCTCAACGCCACGGAATGAAACATTCACATTACCCGCACTGCGCTTTTCCCTGTCACCGTTAAGGCGGGTATAGGGTATCTCAAGTAT
>CAMNMO010000189.1 GCA_946544695.1 uncultured Ruminococcus sp.
GTGTTTGCGCTGATACAGACTATTTTCTGTGCAGGGGCGGCGGCTTACAGCATATATGAAGCAAAGCTCATTGTGAGATGAGCGAAACGGAGGAAAACAGTTAATGGCTGAAAAAGGCATATACCGTGACCGTGACGGCGGTCTTACACTAAAACGGCAGCCTGTGGCGCAGGCCAGAAAAAAGCTGAACCTGAATTTCAGGTCCATAAGGAGCGGCGTGGATATGCCGTTTCTCATACTTTTGCTGGTGCTGCTGGGCTTCGGGGTGCTGATGATGTTCTCGGCTTCTTATGCATGGGGACTAAACGATGCGGGCGACGGCTATTTCTACGCTAAAAAACAGCTGATGCATGCAGGGATCGGTCTGGCGATAATGCTTTTCGTATCGGTGCTGGACTACCACTTTTTTCAGAACACCTGGGTATGCTATGCATTCTTCATAGTGATGTACGGGCTGTGTATATATGCGGCTTTCTTCGGGTCATCGACCGCTGATGCGAGCCGATGGATAGACCTGGGATTCGTGCAATTCCAGCCATCGGAGCTTCTGAAAGTCGCATTCATAGTGATATTCGCATACATCATGGCGGTGAATTTCCCGAAATTCGACCACTGGAAATACTGCGTGATACCCTTCACTGTCATCATGGGACTGACCGTGATCGTGCTGGGTCTTCAGAGGCACCTTTCGGCGGTGCTGATAATCGGTGTTATCGGTGTCAGCATGATGTTCGTAAGCGGCATGCCCGCAAAGACCTTCTGGAAATTCATAGGCATACTGGCGGCGGTGGCTGCACTGGCACTGGTGGGACTGATGCTGATAGGCAAGTTCTCATACATCGAGGAACGTTTACAGGGCTGGAGAAATCCCGAGGCTGACATACAGAATTCAACATGGCAGACCTACAATTCGCTGGTGGCGATAGGTTCGGGCGGCTGGTTCGGACTGGGCTTCGGTGAATCGAGACAGAAGTTTTTGTATCTGCCCGAGGCGCAGAACGACTTCGTGTTTGCCATAATCTGCGAAGAACTGGGCTTTGTGGGCGCACTGGTAGTTGTGGTGCTGTTTGTTATATTCGTGCTGAGAGGTTTCTACATCGCATCTAACGCTAAGGACCGTTTCGGCATGCTGGTGGCTGCGGGCATAACGATACAGATAGGCTTGCAGGCTTTCCTGAACATAATGGTAGCATCGAACTCATTCCCGAACACGGGTATATCGCTGCCGTTTTTCAGCTACGGCGGAACTGCGCTGATAATACAGCTGGCTGAGATGGGCATACTGCTTAACATATCACGGCAGGGGCACATAAAGAAGTGAGTATCATAGTAAAGGTATATGAGGACGCTTACAGGGACAAGATAACAGCTATGGTCGCTGAGGCACGCAAAGCGATCGGGCTTAGCGGCGACATCAGGGAAGATCTGTACGACATCAAGGGAAACTACCTCGATAAAGGCGACTTGTTCCTGATCGCAGTGGACGAAAATGATGAGGTGACGGGCTGTCTCGGATATTCAAGGGACGAGGGCACGGACGAAGCTTTTCTGCACAGGTTCTATATAAGGGCTGACATGAAGCGGCAGGGCATCGGGACGATGATGCTTGAAATAATGGAGCGACACATGCGTGAACAGGGCATAAAGACTGCGAAGGTGCATCTTGGCGCCGAAAAGGACAAATGGGGCAGTTCATACTCATTTTACCCGAAGAACGGATATGTCATGTATGCCGAGAGATACATGAAAAAGGATATATGGTCATCACGATGACACACATAATGAACGGTGTCGGCGATACAGCGGGATACGAAATGATGACATAAACCCGATGTTTGCTTTGTTATACAGACATTTTTTGCCGTGGGTAAGACGTCTGTTTTTGTACGGGGCGGAATGCTTTTCAGGTGTGATATATAAAAAATGCGCCTGCGGCAGCGGTCGGGGCGCAGTTTTCCGTTTTTTGTTAACTGTTAATCGAATAGGATTGTTTTATTAATAAATTTTGAGTATAATAGATATAATAAACTAAAATAAGACAGTCAGATGCAGGAAAACAGCCGTTTTACGGCGGCGGAAGAATTTACGGCGGCTGTTACATGCCCCGAACTGTAACCGTTTATTGCGGTGGGTCGGGGAAATGACCATAACGATGTCATTTATAAAAGATATAGATAGACGAGGTATAAGAAGTATGTTGAAGGTACTGCTTGCGGGCGGCGGCACGGCGGGTCATGTTAACCCTGCGCTTGCCATCGCTGAGATCATCAAAGAAAAATACCCCGATGCTGAGATATGCTTTGCGGGCAATCCCGATAAACTGGAGGCTAAGCTGGTACCCAAAGCGGGATACCGCTTTGAACCGCTGAAAATAGAAGGTTTTCAGCGGCAGATAAACGCCGAGAACATCAAGCGAAACCTGAGGGCGGGATACTACCTGGCAAGGTCGGGAAGCCGATGCAGGGAGATAATCAGGGGGTTCAAGCCCGACCTGGTGATAGGCACGGGCGGATATGTCAGCGGACCGATAGTGAGGACTGCGGCAAAGATGGGCATTCCTGCGGCGATACACGAACAGAACGCTTTTGCGGGCGTGACCAACAAGATACTTTCCAAAAAAGTTGATGTGGTCATGATGACCGTTGAGGAATCGAGGAAGAATTTCCCCGATGCTAAAAAATGCGTGGTGACGGGACTGCCTGTCAGGGGCGGTTTCGGCAGACTGACCAAAGCTGAGGCAAGGAAAAAGCTGGGCATTCCCGAGGACGCACAGGTGGTGCTGTCGGCGGGAGGAAGTCTCGGTTCAAAGGTCATAAACGAAAACATAATGAAGCTTTTCAAATGGTATCAGAAAGAGGGCAGAGAGGTCTACCACATACACTCATACGGTACCTATAAGGATTACGAGAATTATATAGCAGACTGCGAGAAGCAGGGCATAAAGCTTAAAGGCAACGATCATTTCATGGTGGACAGCTATGTGGATATGCCTAAGGCGATGGCAGCCTGCGACCTGATAATAACAAGATGCGGTGCGGCATCACTGGCAGAGATAGAAGCTATGGGCAGGTGTTCGGTGCTGATACCTTCACCGTGGGTGGCTGAGAACCATCAGTATCACAACGGCATGGTATTGCAGAATGCGGGTGCGGGCATTGTTATAGAGGAAAAGGAACTGACCGAGGAAAGGTTCATCGGGGCAGTAAAGGATTACCTCGACCACCCCGACAAGCTGAAAGAATGTTCACAGAAGGCAGCAGCGCTGCACATCAAGGACACTAAGGACAGGATAATGAAGTGCCTTGACCCGCTGATAGCAAAGAAAAAATAGATGCAGAACGGGTCTGCATGAATGAAGTAAAGAAGAACAGCAGGTGCACAGGGAAACTGCGGCTGCGGAAAATAAAGTCGGATATATAAGGAATGAGTTAATTGCCAATAGACAGAACTATTCAGACCAAACGGTCAAGGGGAACTGCCTCGATGGACAGCATAAAGGTGCCTGACAATGTTGACCTGAGAAGCCTTAATGCCACCCAGTACAGAGGTTCGGCGGTGAATGCCGCTGCTGATGAGATATTCTCGGACAGATATGCAAGAAAGACACGCTTCGGGGCTGTCGATGTGAACTACGAAGGTTCGGAAAAGCGTGCAAAGGCACGCCGTGAAGAAGCGGAGAAGGAAGAGGACAGCTTCATTCCGAAAACCAATCCCAACAAGAAAGCGCCTGACGCACTCCATCAGGGTGTAAAGGTCGGGACTTCTTATGTGGAAAGAAAAAAAGTGATAATATGGATAACCACTGCGCTGCTGCTGCTTGGCTGTGCACTGCTTTTCCTTCCGCCGCTGATGAACAGCACCACCGAAGAAACTAAGGTGGATTTTGAAAGGAACATATTCTCACAGATGGGCATGACCGAATTCAAAGCCTTTGCGCTGTCGAACTATTCGGTATATAACCCGAATGCTTTTTCTTCGGAAAAAAATGAGAACTACCGTGTTATAGAACTGAGTGTGCATGTACAGAACTCATCGCCTTTCATGGTGACCATACCACAGTATGAGGCACTGCACGTGCCTGCGAAATACGAGGAAAGGGTATGCTATGTATCATCGACGGGCAGGGCTGCCACAAAGAACGGCAGCGGCAAGGTCATCGGTGACACGATAGACGGTTTCTCGGGCAAGGACGTCACCATAGAGGTAATGATAAATGTTACGGATATGACCGAAGAAGAACTGGACGAATGCGTTACGGGAATGGTGCTTTCCACATCGGGCGCAAAGAAGCGGATAGCAAGGAACGTGGAAGTTCCCTGCCTGCCTGCCGTGCTGTTCATATCAGACCATGTAACGGTGCCGCTGAACCCGTAATGCGGGGCTGACAGACGATGCGGCTGTCCATTCGGTGCGGCTTCTGATACGCCGATACGGCAGGAACGGTCATTGCGGTGTTTTCTTTGCCGCATGTCGTGATGTTCGGGGGTATCATCAAAGCCAAAAGTACGGACGGGTATTGTAACGTAAATATGAGTCGGTGCATAAGATAAGCTATACTTGACAAAAAGGGGCGAGGCTTATGCAAAGGCTTATCATAAAAGGTGAAAAACGGCTGTGCGGTGAGATACGGGTGCAGGGCGCAAAAAACAGTGCGCTGCCGCTGCTGGCGGGTTGTCTGCTGGCGGAGGGAACGACACGGTTGACACGCTGCCCCGAACTGTCAGACGTTTTTGCTGCGTGCAGGATACTTAGCGAACTGGGCTGCAAATGCAGTTTCAGGGACAATACGGCGGTCACGGACAGCACGGGTGCGCAGGGCTTTTGCATAACCGAAGAACTGATGCGTGAGATGCGCAGTTCGATAGTTTTTCTCGGCGCTGTGCTGGGAAGGATGGGCAGGTGCGAACTAAGCTACCCCGGCGGCTGCGAGTTGGGTCCGAGACCGATAGACATGCACATAACTGCACTCAGACAGCTGGGTGTCAGGATAACCGAGGAACACGGGCGGATAAGCTGTACGTGTCCCAAAGGGATAAGAGGGGCGGTCATAGACCTGCCCTTCCCTTCTGTCGGCGCCACCGAGAACATAATGCTGGCGGCTGCCTGCGGCAAGGGTGAAACAGTGATACACAATGCGGCACGAGAACCCGAGATAAAGGACCTTGCAGCGTTCCTGAACAGCTGCGGTGCTGACATAAAGGGGGCAGGGTGCAGCACAGTTGTGATAAAAGGCGTGAAGAAACTTCACGGGTGCGAATACGAGGTAATGCCCGACAGGATAGCGGCGGCGACCTACATGGCGGCTGCGGCGGCAACGGGCGGTGAGTTGGGACTGCTGGGGGTCAGGTGTGCTGACATACAGGCAGTCACGGCGGTATTCGAGGAGATGGGCGCTGCGGTGTACTGTCCCGAGGACAGGATATTCATAAGCTGCTCAAGACCGCTGAGGGCGGTGAGGGTCATCAGGACCATGCCGTACCCCGGATTTCCGACAGATGCGCAGGCTGTGGTGATGGCGGCACTTGCCACTTCACAGGGCAGCAGCATGATGGTCGAAAATATTTTTGAAAGCAGATACCGCCATGTGGACGAACTTGTGCGCATGGGTGCAGATATAAAAACTTCGGGCAGGACGGCTGTGATACAGGGCGTTAAAAAGCTGTGCGGGGCTAACGTGAGGGCGCACGACCTGAGAGGGGGTGCGGCTTTGGTGACTGCGGCGCTGGGTGCTGAGGGGGTCACAACGGTGGGCAACGTACAGTACATCGACAGGGGCTATGAACAGATAGAACAGGTGCTGACATCGGTGGGTGCGGATATACGCAGGGCTTTCTGACGGACGGCGGGGCTGATGTGAGGGCGCACGACCTGAGAGGGGGTGCGGCTTTGGTGACTGCGGCGCTGGGTG
>CAMNMO010000190.1 GCA_946544695.1 uncultured Ruminococcus sp.
CTCGGCAGGGTCGATATCTATATGAAGTATCTTTGTGGTCTTTTCCAGTGCAAGCGGAGTCTTGACAGCACGGTCGCCCACCCTTGCGCCCACAAGGAACAGGGTGTCGCAGGCATTGACAGCATAGTTTGCTAACTTTGTGCCGTGTGTACCTATCATGCCCACATACAGCGGGTTGTCATCTGAGAACACAGATATTCCCATCATGGTGGTGATAACGGGTATGTTCAGTTTGTCCGAAAGCTGTACGACTTCCTTCTGTGCATTTGATGCGAACACGCCGCCGCCTATGCAGATAAGGGGCTTTTCGGCAGTGCGCAGTGCTTCGGTCACACGCTTTACCTGCAATGCGTTGCCCTTGCCTGTGGGCTTATAGCTGCGTATATCGCACTCTTTGGGGTACTTGAAATCAACTGTCATTTTCTGGACGTCCATAGGCACATCTATCAGCACAGGACCGGGTCTGCCCGTGCCTGCGATGTAGAATGCTTCCTTGAACACCCTGCCGACGTCAGTGGGGTCTTTCAGCAGGTAGCTGTGCTTTACGAAGGGTTCAGCTGCACCTGTAACATCAGCTTCCTGAAAAACATCGGAACCTATCTGGTCGGTATTTACCTGACCTGTTATGCACACTATCGGTATGGAATCCGCATAAGCGGTCGCAATGGCAGTTATCAGGTTGACCGCACCCGGTCCCGAAGTTGCTATGCATACCGCAGGCTTGCCCGATATCCTGGCATAGCCGCTTGCAGCATGACCGCCGTTTGCCTCATGCCTGACAAGTACGTGCTTTATCTCTTTTTCAGCGTCAAGCAAAGCATCATAAAAAGGGCAGATAGCCGCACCCGGATAACCGTAGACGACTTTTATCTCCTCCGCCTTCAAGCATTCTACCATAGCCTGACTGACTGTCATTTTCATATCATACGACCTCCTCGGTGAGAATCCTGTTTATGTCGTCTGTCCTCAGTCATACATCGAACAGCCCAACATAAAAATTTATATAATTATATCATATTTCCCCATATTAGTCAACCCTAAACAACTAAAAGGGAGCGGTCGCCCGCTCCCTCTCGTCACTTATACAGGGTATTCTACTCGTCTTTTTTATCCTCGTCGTCATCTTCCGACTTTGGTGTTTCCTCGACCTTAATGGTCTCGTTCTTTGCATCGGGGTCGGTCTCGGTGACTATTAGGACATCTTCGTCGGTATCACTGCTTCTTGATATCTCGGGCATCTCGCCGTCACTTACATCAACGTTGACATCAACGTAATAAGCGGGGTTCAGGATAGCGCCCTGATAGCGTATCTCCAGATGCAGGTGGTCGCCCGTGGAATATCCTGTCGAGCCCATCAGTCCGATGATATCGCCCTGCTTCACCTTATCGCCCGGTTCTACCAGCACCTCGGACAGGTGTCCGTAAAGGGTGATAAAATCATTGCCGTGGTCGATCATAACGAAATTGCCGTAGCCGCTGCCGCAGTTGCAGGATTCATACTTGCCGTAGTCGTGTGTGCAGGTGGTATTTGTCTGGATGACAGTACCCGCATCGCATGCGTGTATGGAATAACCGTGTGCGCCGCCGATATCTAGACCCGTGTGGTAGGTGCCCCATCTGGGTCCCACGCCCGAATTTACCACGTAGCACTGGGGTACAGGCCATGCGAAAACATAAGTCGGTTCTTCGTCGGATATCTCCTCATCGTTCCTGATACGCTCACGGATCTCCTCATGGAGCTCCTCAAGCTTTGCATCAGCCAGCGCCATATTTGCAGCCACTTCTTCATCAAAGCTGACCTCGCCGCTGGGCTGTTTCAGTATACTGCTGAGACCCTCCGCAGCCTTGCGCTTTTCAAGGTTGAACTGTTCTTCCTGCTCTTTCAGCTTTTTCTGCTTTTCCTCCAGCAGCACCCTTGCCTGTGCAGAGGAGTTATATATCTCGTCCAGCTTGGCTTTCTTGGCATCGAACATTTCATACTGCTTATCGAGCTCAGCCTGCTGTGCATCGAGGTTAGCCTGCTTTATCTCGAACTTCTCCTGAAGCCCGTACAGCTCGTCGATGATATTATCATCATGCTCAGCCACACGTTTTATCAGCTCCATGCGCATAAGTATGTCATAGAAGCTGTCAGATTCCAGCAGCACAGTGGTATACGAATCCGAACCTGACAGATACAATGCTCTCAGGCGTTTTTTCAGCCTTTCCGTGCCGTCCTCTATCTGACCCTCTATCCTTTCAAGCTCACGCTTGTTGCTGCCTACCTGAACTTCCAGTATGGTCATGGACTTATTAAGTATCAGCAGCTCATTGTCCAGTTCTTCGGTGCGCTTCTTGATGCTTTTGAGCATCTTCTCCTCTTCACGGATAGCAGTATCCGCATCGGATATCTCCACCTTCAGCTCAGACTGTTTGCCTATGATATCCCTCAGTGCTTCGGCATATCCCGAGATATCGGTGCCGCTCAGCGGGTTATACACATCATCGGGCGATGTGGGGTTCTCGTTGTCCTCAGCCGTGCTGTCTGTGGTATTTGCAGTATCTGTGTTGTTTTCGGTCTCGGGGGACGCACCCGCATTCGGGTCAGTCCACTGGGTGGTGACGTCTGTATTCTGACCGCTCCAGTCAGTCTGACCTGCATTGGGGTCAGTCCAGGTTTGGCTTGGGTCTGTCCAGGTCTGGTTCGGGTCAGTCCATGTCTGGTTCGGGTCAGTCCAGGTCTGATTCGGGTCAGTCCAGTCTGTCGCCCCCGAACCGTCATAGCTGCCGTCGTAGCCTGTATCATAGCCGCTGTCATAACCTGTATCATATCCGCCGTCATAACCGCTGCCATCATAGAAGGTATCATCATACCCCGCATAGTCATAGCCATAGCCGCCGTCATAGTCAGCCTTAGCCTCAGTGGCATCTATCTGACTGCTGACCGCAGTGAAGGTTATACACACTGCCGCTGACAGCGACAATAATTTTGTGAAGCCTTTACGCTTATTCATTATACTCTCCTTTTATAAGGAAACATGGAAGATCATCAGTACAATGGTGTGTAAGTCAGGAAGTCTATGGGGTCAATTTTTTCCTGAGTTGCAGCTATTATGACCTCAAAATGGGTGTGAGGTCCCGTCGAATGTCCTGTCGAGCCAACATATCCCAGCACCTGACCCTTTTCAACATGCTGCCCCACCGATACCACGATGTTGTTTGCATGGCCGTAAAGTGTCCAGTAGCCGCCGCTGTGCTCGATTATGCAGTATCTGCCGTAGTTGCCGCCGCAGCCGCAGCCGTAGTTCTTGCCGAAGTCATGCGGGCAGTAATTCTTCACATCTATGACAGTGCCCTCGTCAGCCGCAACTATCTCGGCATTGTAGATATTGTTGTCATAGATATCGATACCACGATGGAAACCTGTCAGCGAGCCTCCGTATCTGTATCCGAATCCGTAAGTGACCTGATAATGTCCGGGAACAGGCCAGGTGAATCTGGATTTCTCCACATAGCCGTTCTCACTGTTCTTGCTCAGGTTATCAGTGGGTTTATCAGGTGTCTGCGTGGTGGTCTGTGAACTGCTGCTGTCAGTCGTGTCGGCAGTGCTGTCATTTTCAGCAGCGGCAGCCTGTTCAGCAGCGAGCCTGTCAGCCTCTTCACGCTCCTCACGGCGCTTTTCAGCTTCCTGACGCTGAAGCTCGGCAGCCTTTTGCAGCCTTGCTTCTTCCTCTTCCTTTTTCCTGCGTTCCTCCTCCTGACGAGCCTTCTCCTCGTCAGCTTTCCTCTTTTCCTCATTCTTGATAGCCACACGTTCCATGTACAGCTCTTCCAGATGCTTTTCAAACTCGGCCTGTTCCTGTTCGATCATGGCAAGGTTGTTCTCGTAGATCTCCTTGCTCTTCTCCATCTCATCAAGAGCGGTCTCACTCTCCGAGAAAAGTATCATCAGTTTGTCACGCTGGTTCTCGTGTGCCTTTTTTTTGGTCTCAAGCTCAGCCTGCTTTGCTTCAAGGTCAGCCTTTTCAGCGTTGAGTTCTGCCTCATCAGCCTCATACTGATCCTTCAGCGTGATAAGATCATCTATCATCTTATCGTCATGCTCAGCCACCCTCTTGACCAGTTCCATCTTCATCAGCATATCATAGAAATCGGTAGCGCCTATGATTATGTCCGAATAAGAATTGTTACCTGCCACATACATGGCTTTCAGTCTTTCCTTGAAATCACCGACGCCTTCCACTATCTGGTCATGCTTTTCATTGACCTGTATCTCCTTTTCGGCAATGGAAGTTTCAAGTGCCCTGATCTCGTCATTGGTCTCGGAAATGGAAGCGTTGAGCGCCATTACAGTCTGCTGGACCGTAACTATCTGCTCCTCGATAGCCTTCTTGTTTTCCTCCTCGGAGTCGATATCGTCCTTGGTCTCGGCTATCTTCTTATCCAGTTCTTCCTGCTTAGCGATCAGGTCCTCGATGCTGTCCTTAGCTTCACCGATGTTTTCCTGGTTCTCTTCAAGCTCAGCACTTTGTGCCTGTGCTTTGTCAGCTCTCATAACGCCGCTCTCAGCACCCGAAAAAACAGATGCACACATAAGCACCGCAAGGGTGCATGCAGCGACTTTCTTAAAGCCTTTAAGCCTGTTCATTATTAGATTCCTCCGTCAGAACTGCGGCTCTGTCTATTTATTATACCGCAGATTTTTTACACAATCAGTCGTTTTTTGCAGCCACGTCCTGCGCAGCTTCAAGTCAAACAAAAAGGCAGAAAACGATATATGCCCCGTCCCCTGCCTGTTGTTGTCAATATCGAGGCTCACACCTTCAGGTGCTTGCCTGTGCTTATAGAAGTGCCCACTGCGCCGATGAAAGCGCCTGCTGCAAGATATGATACACTCACGGGGAACAGCAGCTCCTTGAAGGAGTAGAGCTTCTTCATGCCCATGATGACCCATATTACGGAATCATCACTGAAAATGTTATACACACCTTCGTAAGCGAACTTGGTCATCAGCAGTGCACCTGCTGCGGCGATAACGCCGACGATCATGCCCTCCACGAAGAAAGGTATCCTGATAAACGCATTTGTCGCACCAACGTACTTCATTATGTTTATTTCTTTACGTCTTGCGAAAACGCTTGCTCTCGTTGTATTCGAGATGATAACAAGGCTTACCACCACGAGGGCTGCCACAACTGCGGTCGCCAGAATGGTGAATATCCTTCTGATGCTGATGAGCACATCTGCAAAGGTAGTGGGTGACTGGGTCGATTCAACGAAATCCAGTGTCTCTATCTGTGCGGTCGTCTCGCTCATCACTTCTATATCCTTTACAGTCAGTCTGTAAGTATCGGGCAGAGGGTTCTCGTCTGCGTACTTGAAGAACGCACGCTCCTCCTCGGTCATGCTCTGGAGCATGCCTTCCCAGGCTTCTTCCTTGCTGTAAAGCTCGATGGAATTAACATTGGGTATAGCCTGAAGATGCTTTTCAAGCTCTGCCTCATTTTCTTTGGTGGCATTATCACTTATGACCACCACGACCTCGCTCTTATCCTCGATGCCGCTGATGATCCTTGTGAGGTTGATAGCTGTCAGGCTGGCAAGTCCTACCATCAGCAGGCTGACCAGAAGTATGCAGAAGGACGCAAATGTCATCATCCTGTTCTTCCAGATACCTGTTATGCCCTGATGCACCAGATAACGAAAACTACTGATCTTCACTGTGTGCACCTCCCACTATCTCGTCGAAATCAATACTTCCCTTATTGATATTGATTATTCTTCCGCCGAAATAACGTACCAGATCATGCTCATGAGTTACCATGAGAATGGTCGTGCCGCACTCGTTGATGCCTTTGAGCAGTTCAACTA
>CAMNMO010000191.1 GCA_946544695.1 uncultured Ruminococcus sp.
GTGAACTTTCTGCCTGTGAGCTTTCGGAAGAACTGTCCTTTCCCGAAATGGTATCCTGCGTACCCGCAGTCACGGCTTCGGCAGTTACTTCGGGCAGCTCGGGGTCACGGCGGACGACCTGTGCGGGCGTCAGTGTGCGTGGGGCGCTGTTGTAAAAATGCACACCGAACCAGACCCCGCCCGCCGTCAGCACGGCAGCGGCAGCCAGCGCTATGGCAGTTTGTCTGCCCTGTTTGGTGCCCATATCAAACGCTCCTTAAAATACAGTATAAATACGCCTGAAGGCAGAACGAAAAAACTTCCGCTCTGCCTTCGGCTCTATGATCCTTGAAACTTTACTTTTCCTCAGTGATATCCTGAATGCTCTTTACGCATGCCGCAGCGCCTGAGATATCGCTGACATTCAGCACGCCGTCATTGTTCACATCAGCTGCGTTGAGGCTGTACTTGTCGATAGCCTTAGTGCTCTTGACATGTGCTGCGATGATGGAGATGTCGGTGATATTGACAGTGCCGTCGCCGTTTGCATCGCCACGCTCAGCCAGACCACGCTTGTACTGGTCATCGTTCTCTGCCACCAACAGGTCGTAGTCAGCAGCTGAAACAGGTTTTTTACCGCTGCCTGTGTACAGACCGTCAGCTGTTGTTGTTGCGGTGACCATATCGTCATCGGCAGTGAACTTTTCAAGGCTGAACTTCACGCCCTTGTCAAGAACGCTCTCGTCGCAAAGGTCTGTGGGAGTCGAATCAGACATGCATACCAGTGTTGCCACGCCGTTAGGGTGGATAATATTTTCCTTTTTGAAGATATCGCCTGCGTTCTCAGCCTTGCCTATGGCGAGTATGTTGAATGAATCATACCTGACATAGATAAGTCCTGTTGCGGGGTCGAACACGGGGTCAACAGCGCAGTACTGTGCATGCTCGCCCTGAGGTGTGAATATTGCGGGCGGGCAGATATGCTTGCCGCCGTTCATGTCAGCTTCTTCCACAGTTTCAGCAGGCTCGTTCATACCTGCCTTGTCTTTGATAACACGTATAGTTCCAGGAAAGCCGTTCTCAACATAGTATACCACATTATAGCCGTCCTCGTCAACACCTGCGAACACGCCTTCTGCCTGGCATGCTGCGGAGGTCTCGAGTGTGTATGCAACGTCAAAGGCAAGCTCTGCATCTGCATCACAGTCGAGCACAACTATCAGCGAGCCGTTGTAGCTGTCCCAGCCCGGTGCGCCCAGCGAGATGTAAGCCCTGCCGTTGGCGATGACGGGTGTGGAGGTGCAGGAATAGCCTTCAAGTCCCAGATAGCTTGCAACGTCCAGCATGCTGCTCTTGTCGGTCTCAGGGTCGTAGCAGTAGATGCAGCCCTCACGGGTGGTGTAGAAAAGCTTGCCTTCAGCGGATACCAGCTTGCTGCGCACATCGTTCTTGAGAACGCCGCCCCTCTCGGCTGTCTTGCCTGTTTTGGGGTCAACTGCCAGCAGTGTCATCTCGTCCTCACTGTCGGATACGGTAACACCGTTGTCCCTGCCGATGTACACATAGTCATCTGTAAAAGCGGCGGTGGTCCAGTAGTAGCCGCCCTTGTTGGTGACCTCCCAGTCAGCTGCCTTTTCTTCCACAGTGTCAGCCTTGTCAGCGGTTATATCTATGCAGACGTAGTCAGCGTCAAGTTCCTCACCGTTCCAGAAGCCTGTGTATATCCTGCCGTCATTGTACACGATATCGCAGGTGGGGCTGCCGCCGTTCTTGTTGTGGTATATCCACAGCGGCTCGAGCGACTCAGCATCGAATGCCTCGACAGTGCCGTTGTCCAGCACCATGAAGACCTTGCCTTCCGCATAGGTGGGTCCTTTGGTGGCATAGCTTGCCTGACCCTCCATCTTGTGGCTGGAAGCTATCTCGCCTGTCTTGTTATCGACCTTGTATATGCTGTCAGCAGCGCAGATATAGATAAAGCCGTTCTCGGCGGAGGTGAAGCCCGAGGGGGCATCTGTCCACGTCTCCTTGTCCCAGCCTATCTGGGTAGCCCAGTAAAGCACCGCATCATCGGGCTCACTGAAAATGATGCCGCTGTCTGCGGATACGGTCTTTTCGTCCTCTGCAAAAGCTGTCACTGCGGCAGCGTTCACAGCAAGCAGCGCTGCACAGCATGCGCTGAGGAATCTTGCAGGTCTTTTTCTCATCTTACATTACTCCATTCATATCAGTATCGGACAGATCCGTCGGGAAACGCCCTATAACGTGATAATTATATCATAATGCTATGATTTTTTCAAGGCTGGCAGGCTGTTTTGGATAGGATGGAAATATACAAAAAAGCAATGGTCAGGTATAGTTTGAAACTATATCTATCAATGTTTGTTGAAGTAAACTTTGGTACACAAACAGATGCACGAAGTGCGGTCAAGGTGCATTTTAAGTCCGCTGAAACGGCACTGTCGTAAGAAAAATCTGCACGAAAGCATATCATAAAGAAAAAAGGTATTGAAAAATAGAAAAATGTGTGTTATAATGACTATAAGTGCGGAGAAAGGGGCGGTGAGCTTGAATATCGTGGATAAGAGTGAACTTGTCACTGATAGGTCGGTCACATGCTGCTTTACGGGACACAGGCGCAGAGACCTGCCGTTTGAAGGCGATGTCTCGAAGCAGGGCGTCAAGAACCTTATAAGCACCATACAGCTTTTGTGTGCGCATGCTTATCAGGAGGGATACCGCACTTTCATCACGGGCATGGCTGACGGCGCAGACCTGATGTGCGGCTCGGTGATAATGGATATGATGAATGACAGACGCTATAAGGGGCTGGAGCTTATCTGTGCCATGCCTTATGAGGAGCAGCGCAGGGAGGTCACCACAGCGGAGAGCAGGTACATACACAGCCTGCTGCTCGATAGCGCAAGGGCGGTGGTCATCACGGGAAAGCGCAGCGACAGCGGCAGGTACCGTGAGCGCAACAAGTTCATGGTGGAGCATTCATCGGCGGTCATAGCAGTGTACAAGGAAAAGCCGAGAGGTTCGGGCACATTGCAGACCATCAACATGGCGAAAAGGGCGGGGCTGACAACGCATGTCATAGAGCTTGACAGAAACCCGCAGTTTTATTTTGAATGAAAATGCCTTAGATATGGCAAACAAACATATACAGTAAGGAGAAAACTTTATGTCATCTGCCGCAAAAAGAAAAAGAAAGAAAAGATCACAGGCGCCCGTTGCGCTGGTATATGTGGTCACAGTACTGATATTCACAGCGCTGCTGTCCATGTTTTCCATATACCTTCTGAAAATGTATCACATCATCGGTGACGATAAGGAGGAGGAACCCGTGGTATCTGTGCAGACCTTCAATGACCTGTTCGCAAGGGTCAACAGCAAGGGGGCGCTCGCAGATGCGGTGCTGATAAGGATAGACCCCAGCAACAACAGCGTGCTTATCGTGCCGATACCCGCAATGACTGTCAGCAGCACGGATAATTCCACCATCAGGGAAGCTTATGCACATGCGGGAATGGCAGGCGTCAAGACCGCAGTGGAGAGTACGCTGGGGCTGAAGGTGGATAACTATGCCACACTTTCAAATGAAGCTTTTGAAAGGATATGCAATATCTACGGCGGCATGACATATATGTCGGCAGAGGAACTGTACTTCCTCTCGGAAACAAATGACGAGAACGATATATCCATCGCAAAGGGCGAGCTTGCCACTCTCAGCGGCAGACAGATGAGACTGCTGACACAGTATCCCGTATTCTCAAACGGCAAGCAGGGCAACAACCAGTTCCTCGGTGAAGCTATGGAAGCGCTGGTGAACAACATGTTCCTGCAATATGAAACGACCCAGGACAACCTGGACAATCTCTATCAGATAATCACCACCAACAGCGATACGGATATGAATACAGACGACTTCAAGCTGCAAAAATCCTACCTCAAGGATATGCTGACAGGCGGTATAACACCTGTTGACCTGATGGTGCCCGACGGAACATGGAGCGAGAAAGAGGATTCTTTCGTTATAACCGAGGACTTCGTACAGCGCCTGAAAGAGAAGGCAGCTGAGACTACGCCCGAACTTGAAACAGGCACGCCGACAGAGAAGCAGCCTGCCGAGACACAAGCTCAGCCTGCCGAGACACAAGCACAGCCTGCCGAGACACAAGCACAGCCTGCCGAGACACAAGCACAGCCCGCCGAGGCAGCGCAGGAGAAAGCGGCAGAATAAAAACGTTGAAGATATAACAAGGGAAGTGATGACGGATGAAACTTATGGTCCTGATACTGAGTAAGACTGAGGCACTGGAATACCTGCTGGAAGGTCTTTCCGCAGCGGGGATAGGGGGAGCGACGATAATCCCCTCATCGGGCATGGCGATGACTCTCTCAAAGATGAATTCAAGTTTTCTCAGTTCGTCCATACGCAGCATGTTCAGCGGCGATGAGGACGATAACAAGACTATCATCTCAGTCATCAATGACGACCAGCTCGATCTGGCGAGAAGGGTCATATACAATACGGTGGGCGATCTGTCCCACCCCAATACGGGCATTCTGTTTACGGTGCCCCTCGACTTCGTTGAGGGCAGGCGCAAGCACAGAACTGCCGTGACAGCCACGAAAAATGCGGAAGCCAAAGACGGCGGCAAGGGCAAAACGGATAAAAATACAGGCGGTCAATAAACGGTTTACAGTTTATATGAACAATGTTTGTAAATTTCCTGTAAAAATTCCCGTCAGACCTTGCAAAATCCGTATTAATGTGGTATAATAACTGCAATAGGCTTGACGAAAGACTGGAATTAAAACCTCCGGTCTTTTGTGTTTGTATAGACGTATTATCATGATGACGGAGGGCAGAGAATGAGTAAAGGCAAGGGCGGCAATGACCGCTCAAAGAAAAGCACGGTCGACAGAGTCACCGAGCTGGCTCAGCCGCTGGCAGACGAACTGGGGCTTTTCCTTTGGGACGTAAGGTATGAAAAGGAAGGCGCTACCTGGTATCTGAGGGTGCTTATCGACAAGGACGGCGGCGTCACTATGGAGGACTGCGAGAATTTCACAAGGCCCTTCAACAAGATACTGGACGAGGAGGACCCCATACCGCAGAGTTATGTGTTTGAATGCGGCAGTCCCGGTCTTGGCAGAGAACTGAGAAAGCCGATACACTTTGAGGTGTGCATAGGTGATGCGGTGAGAGTAAGGCTCATAAGACCCGATGAGAACGGTCAGCGTGAGTTCATCGTGGGACTGGTGGGATATGATGAGGAAGAAAAGCTCATCGCCTGTCAGACACTTGACGAGAACGGCGACGGCGTGGAGAATGTGCAGTTCAGACTGGCTGACTGTGCTTTCGTAAAGCTCTTTGATGACGGCGATCTTGAGGAGGAGCTGGCAGGAGCAAAATTCGACTAGGCAAAATTACGGGGCTGACAGGTCACAAGGCGCTGTGATGCCCGATATCAAATAAATGAAACAATAATAATCTGACAGGGAAGGAATGGTCATAAAAAATGAACGAGCAGTTTTTCAATGCGCTGAGCGATCTGGTCAGCGAGAACGAGATCGACAAGGACGTGCTGATCGAAAAGATAAGAGAGGGCATAATCAAGGCGATCAAGAAAGAGAACCCCGAGAGCGAGCATATCAGAGTTGACATCGAGCCTGATACAGGCAAGCTGGAGATGTGCATACTCAAAGAGGTAATGAAGGTCATGTTCGTAGATGACCCCGCCAATGAGATATACATCGGTGAGGCACAGACCTATGACCCCACCGTCAAGGAGGGCGACTGGGTGGAGATACCCGTTAACCCCGCCAAGATAGGCAGAGTTGCGGCACAGTTCGCAAAG
>CAMNMO010000192.1 GCA_946544695.1 uncultured Ruminococcus sp.
ATAAAGCGTAACGGCGATGCCGACCTGTTTATTTTTCTGGGCGACGGGCTCAACGAGTTCCGCAAGCTGCGTGCGCATTATCTCGATGATAACATGATATGCGTCAAGGGCAACTGCGATTATGACAAGGAATTGCCCGAAAGCATGGTCTATGAACTGCCCGACGGCAAGCGCATGTTCCTCGCACATGGCGATAAATGGGGCGTTAATTTCTCTATCGAGAGACTGTATGAAAAGGCAAAGCAGGAAGAATGCCAGTTCTGCCTGTTCGGTCACACCCACAAGCGCTTTTACGAACAGCGTGGCAACATGCTGATACTTAATCCGGGCAGTGCGGGTCAGCCGAGGGACGGCAAGCCTGCATGCTATGCATGGCTCGATGTGACCCCGATGGGTATAATCTACAATCATGTTGACCTGTAAATGCCGCAATTTCGGGAAATATTGATGACAAACACTTCTGCTTCAACGGCGGAAGTGTTTTTTGCTGCCCAAAGCTATTATATGCACCTGCCCGCCAAAAGTGCACTATCACGCCTGCAAGGTCTGACCGAGTAAGCTGAGTTTAGCAAAATTGATTGCACAAGCTTGACATAATCGTGCATTTGTGCTACAATTTATTTACTGATGAACCATTATTTTGTGGATATGGTTAGTCCGATGAATGCTGTATCTGTACATGATAATGGACAATACTATAATAAGCAGGTGATGAAATGTATGATGTTATCATAATCGGCGGCGGTGTCACAGGGTGTGCGGCAGCCGCTGAACTGGCGAAATATCGCCTTTCTGTCTGTCTTGTGGAGAAGGAGAGCGATGTCTGCGAGGGTACCAGCAAGGCTAACAGTGCCATCGTCCATGCGGGTTTCGATGCCGAACCCGGGACGTTGAAAGCAAAGCTGAACGTCAGGGGCAATGCAATGATGGCAGAACTGTCCCAAAAACTGGATTTTGCTTTCAGAAACAACGGCGCAATGGTGCTTTGTTTCGAGGACTCGCAGCTGTCCGACCTTGAAAAACTGAAGGAAAAAGGCGAGAAGAACGGCGTGCCCGATCTGACGATAATTTCGGGTGACAAAGCCCGTGCGCTCGAACCCAAGCTGTCGGCTGAGGTGAAGTATGCGCTGCTGGCGCCGACTTCGGGAATCGTCTGTCCCTTCGAGATGACGCTGGCTTTCGCTGAGAATGCCTATGCAAACGGCGTTGAATTCAGGCTTTCCACCGAAGTCACAGGTATTGAAAAGTCGGCTGACGGCTGGTGCGTCAAGACCGACAAGGGCGAAATTTTGGGCAGTTACGTTTTCAACTGCGCAGGTGTCTATGCCGATAAGATAGCTGAAATGGCGGGGATAAGGGACTTTTCGATCACCCCACGCAAGGGCGAATACATGCTTATGGATAAGGATGCAGGCGGCACTGTCAGCAGGACGATCTTCCAGCTGCCCACAAAAATGGGCAAGGGCGTGCTGGTGACCCCCACCGTGCACGGCAACCTGCTGGTGGGTCCCACCGCTGAAAATATCGACGATAAGGAAAATACTGCCACCACCTCTCAGGGACTGGCTGAGGTGCGTTCAAAAAGCGCACTTTCGGTGGACGGACTGCCCTTCAACAAGGTCATCACAAGCTTTACGGGACTGCGTGCTGTGGGCGATACACATGATTTCATCATCGGTGAAGCTGCTGACGGTTTCTTCAATGCGGCAGGTATCGAGTCCCCGGGACTTACCAGTGCGCCTGCCATTGCCGAGATGCTGCGTGAACTGCTATCCAAGAAAACAGACTTAGTCCCGAAAGACGGACATATCGACACCCGCAAAGGCGTGGTTCATTTTGCCGCATTGTCCCGAGAGGAACAGAATGCGCTCATCGCCCGTGAACCTGCTTACGGCAACATAGTCTGCCGCTGTGAGACAGTAACCGAAGGCGAGATACTCGATGCCATATCAAGACCTCTCGGTGCGACTACCTTAGACGGGGTCAAGCGCCGCACAAGGGCAGGTATGGGGCGCTGTCAGGCAGGATTCTGCTCGCCCAAGACCATTCTGCTGCTCAAAGAAAAGCTTGGCTGCGGTATAGGCGATATCAGGAAGAACGGCAGAGAGGAGGTGAAGGACGATGCGTGAGTTTGACCTTGTTATAGTTGGCGGCGGTCCTGCGGGAATGGCAGCGGCTGTGTCTGCGAAGGAACACGGGCTGGAGAATATCGTTATACTGGAGCGTGACAGCGAACTGGGCGGCATACTCAACCAGTGCATCCACAACGGCTTCGGGCTGCACACTTTTAAGGAGGAACTGACAGGTCCCGAGTATGCCGAGCGTTATGCTGTGAAAGTCCGTGAAATGGGCATTCCCGTGGAAACTGACACGATGGTGCTGGATATCTCGGCTGACCGTGTGGTCACCATACTGAACCGTGGGCGTGGCGTTGAGGAGATAAAGGCTAAGTCGGTCATTCTTGCTATGGGCTGCCGTGAGAGACCAAGAGGTGCGCTGAATATCCCCGGGTACAGACCACAGGGCGTTTATACGGCAGGTACAGCGCAAAAACTGGTCAATTGTGAGGGCTATGTGCCCGGTAAGGAAGTGGTCATTCTCGGTTCGGGCGACATCGGGCTTATCATGGCAAGGCGCATGAGTCTCGAAGGCGCACACGTTGCCGCTGTTGCCGAGCTTATGCCCTATTCAAGCGGTCTTAAACGAAATATCGTGCAGTGCCTTGACGACTACGGCATACCTCTGCTGCTCAGCCATACAGTGGTTGACATAAAGGGCAAGGAAAAACTGGAAGGCGTGGTCATTGCACAGGTAGACGAGAAAAACGCCCCGATCGCAGGCACAGAGCAGTTCTACCCCTGTGATACGCTGCTGCTCAGCTGCGGTCTGATACCCGAAAATGAACTTTCCAAAAATTGCGGCGTCGAGATAGACCCACGCACCAACGGTCCTGTCGTTGACGAGGGGCTTGAGACCAGCATTGACGGCGTTTTTGCCTGCGGCAACGTGCTGCATGTCCATGACCTTGTGGACTTCGTTTCGGAAGAAGCTGCAAGGGCTGGCGAAAGCGCAGCTGCGTTCGTGAAAAGGGGCTGCACCGCCGACGATACCGCAGCCATCAAAGTCATTCCGCAGAACGGCGTGCGCTACACAGTCCCCGCACAGATACACACCGCAGACCTGCTTGGCGACGTGCACATCAGGTTCAGGGTGACAGGCGTGTTCAAGAACTGCGAGATAGTTATAAAAGCAGGCGAGACCGAGCTTCTGCGCAGGAAAAGCCGCATTCTGGTGCCAAGCGAGATGCTTGATATCATCATTAAAAAAGACAGGCTTGCGGGTGTCAGCGAGGACATCACCGCAGCTATCGAGGAGGTGTGAGCCATGACAATGGAACTTACATGTATAAACTGCCCTATGGGCTGTGAACTGACAGTTGAGACAGAAAACGGCGAGGTCGTGTCTGTCAGCGGCAACACCTGCAAGCGTGGCGAGATATACGCACACAGCGAGATAACAGCCCCCACCAGGACTGTGACCACCACTGTGATATCCGCTGAGGGCAGACCTGTGCCCGTAAAGACGGCGCAGCCCATACCTAAGGACAAGATCTTCGAGTGCACAGCTGCGATAAAGTCCGCAGTGATACACCTGCCTGTAAAAGTCGGTGATGTTGTGATAGACGACCTGCTGGGTACAGGTTCGCAGGTGACTGTGACAAAGTCGGTGGGATAATACCGCACATTTGCGCATGCACGGGACCGACAGCAGGTAAAAAATGAAAGGATATGATACTATGGCTAGAACTGCCCTCGTTACGGGCGCAAGTTCGGGCATCGGGCGGGCAATAGCCCGTGAACTGGATAAGCGTGGTTTTCGGGTGATACTGTCTGCAAGACGGGTGGACAGACTGAACGAACTGGCACTTGAACTTGATAACGCATTGGTCTGCCCCTGTGATGTTTCCAACGTGGACGAATGCATTCGTCTGCATGACTCGCTTGCAGGGGAAAGGATAACCGTGCTGGTCAACAACGCAGGCTTCGGCAAGCTTGGTCGGTTCGATGAGATACCGCTTGAGGACGAACTTGGCATGATAGACACGAACATTAAAGGTCTGCATGTGCTGACAAAGCTGTTCCTGAAAGACTTTATCGAGGCGGACAGGGGCTATATCCTCAACGTTGCATCGTCAGCGGGGCTTATGCCGGGCGGACCGCTGATGGCGACTTACTATGCGACAAAGGCGTATGTTGCCAGTCTGACAAGTGCTGTTTATGAAGAACTGAAACAGTCTGACAGCAGGGTGAAGATATCGGCATTGTGCCCTGGACCTGTTGATACCGAGTTCAACGATGTGGCGAATGCGCAGTTCGGGGTAAAGGCGATAAGCGCCGAATACTGTGCGAAAAAAGCGGTGGACGGAATGTTCGCAGGGCAGCTTATAATACAGCCCGAACGTGGCATGGGTGTTGCTGCAAAGGCAGCGCAGTTAGCCCCCAGGAGACTGACACTTGCTTTCACAGGGCAGCTGCAATCGGGAAAGAGAAAATAAGCGTTGGATAATGAAAAACAGCATGCCGCAGTTGTGGCATGCTGTTTGTTTTGCTGTTATTTAACCCTGTTCAGTTTCAGTCTCCATCACCGCATCAGCCAGTTCACAGTAGGTGAAACCGCCTTCCTTGTAGGTGTTGAATGTTCCCGTAACTGTTATCGGGTCGTTGATTTCGGGGTAGTCATCGGGGTAGCTGTATTCTCCGTCCCGCCTGAATTCCAGACCCTGCTGACAGCAGGCAGCCGCATCAGCTATGAACACCGCAAAGTATTCACCGCCTGTGCTTGGGTCGGTGGTGTAGGCGAAGGTGCCCTTTGCACGCACCTTCTTGCCCACGTATTTATCGGGGTCGGTAGTCATCTCGTAGACCTGCGCATAAAGCATGTTGGCGTTCAGCCCTGTCAGGTCGATGTCTATGTCGCCGTTTTTCAGTTCGTCCTCGTCTATCTTTGTGGTCTCGGGGACTGATGTTGCTTCCTTGCCCGCCCAGTAATTCTCGGCAGTATCCTCCGCAAGCTTTGCTATCGCTTCATCGGTCTTGTTCAGGGTGACCTCAGGCTGTGATGAACTGTCTATAAGCTTATCAACAGTCGAAGTATTACCGCACCCTGCCAGTATCATCGCCGCCGCCAGCGCAGCAGCCATCATTCTTTTCATGACAAATGCCTCCTTGTCACATTACCGCAGACTATCAGCCGCCTGCACACTTTATTTTCGGGTCTTTATCCCATCGTCTGCCGAACTTGCGCAAACCGCAGGCGTCACCGCTTTGTGACTGCCGCTGCACCGCAGAATACTGCGAACACTATTATGTCAGCCGTTACTATCGTCGAACCGACAGGGGTGGAAAAGAGTATGCTTGCGATTATGCCCACGCCCGCACATACCACCGATATGACAGCAGAACAGATTATAACACTTAAAAAGCTTTTGAACAGGCGCATTGCCGAAAGTGCGGGGAAGATTATCAGCGCAGATATCAGCAGTGAACCCACCAGATTCATGGCAAGCACGATGATGAGTGCGGTTATGACTGCGATCAGCAGATTGTAGCCGTCCGCATTGACGCCGCTTGCTTTTGCAAAACTCTCATCGAATGTGACCGAGAATATGCGGTCATAAAAGACCACGAAAACAGTCAGCACCAGCACAGCCAGCGCCGCACACAGCCAGACTTCGCCCTCAGTGAGAGTGAGTATGGACATCGAACCGAACAGCGTGGTGCACACA
>CAMNMO010000193.1 GCA_946544695.1 uncultured Ruminococcus sp.
TTCCGTCGGCTTTTACGTCACCAAGGAGGAAGTTATCGGAATTGCTGTCATCGGATCCTGAACTATCATCGGGCTTACTCGAATTGTCGTCAGTTTTTGATGAACTATCATCGGGCTTGATTGAACTGTCATCGGGGTTTGATGAACTATCGTCGGGCTTGCTTGAACTGTCATCGGGGTTTGATGAACTATCGTCGGGCTTGCTTGAACTGTCAGGAGTTGATGAGTCGGAATCATCATCTTCTTTAGTAGCACCGCAAGAAGTACATTTTTGACCAACAACTACAGTAGTTGTTTCGTCCCAAGCATCTTTTACCTTGATCTGCTCCTGGAATACAGGATATACTTCATTCATAGAATCAGTAACACTTTCCTGATATTCCCAAGTAAGAGTATTAAGACCGTAATTATCTACACCATACTGCCAACAATCATTAATGAAGTCTAAATAATCAAATGTTACAATAAGGTCAGTATCAGGATTAAATTTAGGAAGACGATGCCAAGTATAAGGATCAACATCAGTAAAATCTACTACGTCGCAACCGTATGCGTTATTTAGTTCATCTTCAGAATGATAATAGGTAATCCAAGAAGGCCAATTATTAGAGTTATTACCATATTCAAAAAGAATAAAATCAAATAATGTAAGACTTCTACCCCATTCGCCACGTGCATCAATATACGTATTCATCCAATCACCATAACGACCGGGAGTATTAATAATATCTTCAATAGGAAGTGGATCACATCCATGCAACCATGTACCAGCTGTCCAATAAGTTCTGGTAGCATATTCAGCATCATGGTGGATTGTTTTTGTTTCAGTTATGTCAACCCAGTTATGAACGTGTGCAGTGGTTGTTGTAGTAGTGGTAGCGGCATCATCATTTTCGGTTACTGCAATTGCGGTCAAATCAAAATCACAATTAAAACAAGACATTCCAAACAACAGTGAAAATACAGTTGTAAAAGCTAAAAATCTGTTCCGCATTATGATCACCTCATCATGTGTTTTTTTCATTATAACACAGAATTTGGGTTTTGTAAATAGTTTTCAAAGCCTTTTGACAGTTCAGCTGAAAATGACCCCGAGCCTGATTTTCTATCTTCAATGAACATTTTGTCAAACTCCGCACAAACTATTCCCACAAATCTAAATAACGGAGGGAACCAAATGAAAGCATCACAGAGGTGTCAGAAAAAAAGAGTGAAGTGGTCGCAGCTTTGTTGCAGATAAGATCAACGTTTGTGATGCTGCGATATTTGGGTTTATAAAATGATGAAACTCTCTGGGTGCAATACACAGAGAGTGATTTTTAATGCAATGTCTCTATTGATTTTAAGGCGCAATTATGGTATATTAAGTATAGCCGTCATGACTGCTATTACCGAAAAGGAGATGATACCATGAACTTTTTATGCTCTTGCTGTAAACGCCGTATAACAAGTGATAAACAGAAACGTCATCTGATAGAAGGTGCAGGTATCCATAACATAGGATATCGTCTTGCATGGATAGAATGTGCAAAGGAAGAACTGTGTCTGCCGCCCGATAAAAGAAAATGGGTACATACAGATCAGGTGCCGATGATCGGAGAAAGGCGCATACTAAAGGTAACAGCACCTTTTGACGAGGATATAGGCGATACATTCACTACGGTATTCGAGCCGTGGCAGATGTTCCTGAACGGCTGGGACAGTGCTGAAAGTCCCGAGGATATCGGCAAAGCCTGTGCTGTACTTTGCCGCTTTGATGAGGTCCTCTGTGCGGACGATCATTCTGCTGTCATCTCCGTAACGGTGATGAATACTATCCCGCTGGATCAGCTTTATAAAGTGATACCCGAAACAGTAACAGAAGATCGCTTCGTTGAAGGGTTCGGCGGCGGACAGGAAGTCCGGACAGAATATGAAGATGAACATCTGCTTTACCGTACATGGACTGCACAGGGTGATGTATCGCAGATACAGCTGATATACACTGATGAAAAGGGAAAGCGTCATGAGGTGCTGACAAGCTGGTCTGCAATGCATGATGATTTTTACTATTTTGGAAATATAATAAATAAGTCCTTTGAAGCCGAGAGAGCCGAAGAAACTTCAAAGTACAGGTTCTTGTTGAACGGAGAGACAGACAACAGGGAGAAAAGCGAAGCACGGATAGCTTATCTCGAACAGAAATACGGGGTCGTTTTCCCTGACATATTAAAGGATCTTTATTCCAAAACAGACTGTTCGGGAATGAGAAGCTGTTATATTGAAATAGATAATTTTGACTATTATGACTTTGTAGTTTATGCTCTGGTCACATTGGAAGATGAATACGGCGGTTTTGAATGGCTTGTTGACAACATATATCGTGCCGAACCGATGAACAGGTATATTCCTGCTGACTGGTTTCCTCTCGCAGAGGACGAAGACGGCGAGCAATTCTTCTGGAGCAGCAAAACACATCAGGTATATTATGTTTCAAGTGAAGGACCCGAAGATAAGATACTGATAGCTGACAGCATCGAAGAATTCATTGATATGCTCAACGATTCTGTTGATATGCTCCCGCCTGAGCCTGTCCATTCTGTCGTAGAAGCTAACGGCTGCCGGTGGGATATAACAGAGCAGTGGGACAGCTGTGTGATCGAACGCTGCGTCAATAACAATTCGCTGAAAGAGGTCACTGTTCCGTCCGAGCTGAACGGAAAGCCTGTTGTAGCCATAAGCGACAACGCCTTTTCAAACGACCCTGTCTCCCTGTGCAGGGTCATCGAAAATCTCATTATGCCCGACACGATACGCCGTATCGGCAGCTTCTTTTTCAAGGGCTGCATTTATCTCAGGCATATAAAAATGCCTGAGGAGCTGGAAAGCATCGGAAATGAAGCCTTTCGTGGGGCATCGGGACTGGAGACCCTTGCCATCGGAGATAAATGTGTATCCATCGGAACTCTGTTCTGTGCAGATGCGATCTCACTGCGGACAGCATCTATCGGTGCAGGTATAAGAACGATCGGAGATTATGCATTCTACAATACCCCTGCAATGGTAGGCTTTCGTTGCAACGGTGAGCTGAGATCACTGGGGCATGGCTCCTTCTGGATGAATAAATGGGCTGATTCGCAGCTGTTTTGTCCTGATGCAGTAATGCTGCGCTTTGGCAGGAACAACTCTCTGCTTTACCGCTATGTCAGACATGACCCGCCGACAAGGCTTTACTTTGATGACACGATCAGGTATGTGTTTGACCATGCATTCGGCGGCGATGCATGGGATTCAGGCAACGGCATAAAAGATATTTATTTTCCAGGTGCTGATACTGTCGGTTTGCAGTCATTCAAAAAGGTGCCGTATGCAACGGTGCACTTCAGTGCGTCACGAATGGAGGCATCATACGGACCTGACTATGCGTACACTATCGCTTCGATATGTGTGCCTGCAAAGGTCGTGTTCGACCTGCCCTGACGTTTCGGTCATCGTTCAAAGGAATGATAATATATGGAAAAGAACAAAGCTTATTTTCATCTTCCCGGACTTTTTGAGTTCTATGACCTGTACAGCGTGTTTCTGCCGCTCTACCGTGAGCATCGGGAATATTTCTATGAACGGTTTGAGATAGCATCTGTCTATGGTGCTCCTGCGGACTGTATCTGGGGCGGCGGACGTGTCGGATACGGCGAATGTAAAGCCGAAGATGTACTCGCACTTATGAATGAGTACGGCATTTCTTCAAGGCTGACTTTCAGCAATTCGCTTTTAAGACCCGAACATCTGACCGACAAAAAATGCAATGCGCTGTGTGAGCTTTTCGCCGCAAACAAAGGCATACAGAACGGTGTGATAATTCACTCGGACCTTCTGCTTGAATATCTCAAAAATAATTATCCAGACCTTTATTTCGTTTCATCGACCACAAAGGTGCAGACCGATCTTGATGAGTTTATAAAGGAAACGCAACGGAGTGAGTTTAAATATGTCGTTCCCGATTTCAGGCTGAATAAGCAGTTCGATAAGCTTGATAAACTCCCGCAGGTGCAGAAAGACAAAGCCGAATTTCTGTGCAACGAATGCTGTTCATTTTACTGTAAAGACAGAAAAGCCTGCTACGAAAATGTCAGCCGTAAAAATCTCGGAGAAAGCTGTGAAGATCATATCTGTAAAGCCCCCGATGCTAAGGACGGATACCGTTTTTCAAGGGCGATGAAAAATCCCGCATTTATAAGTACAGATGACATCATAAACACATATCTGCCTCTCGGTTTTTCTAATTTCAAAATAGAAGGCAGAGGACTGGGGAGTGCTGTCGTTCTCGAATTCCTGCTTTATTATCTCACAAAGCCCGAATACAGGCTAACTGTCCGTGAAGATATCTATCTTGACAGTATGCTGGATATTTTCTGAAAAATGCATTATTCTCCTGACAAAGACTGATGTGTCATCTTTTTAGTCATTGACTGACAGACCTACACTCGGAAACAGTGCAGATACGCTGTTTCCGAGTTTTTCTTTTTTTGCCAGAAATTCCTCTGTCCGCTGCTTGTCCTTAAAACACCTGCATTTCGCATCATAAACAAGCGTTTAGTGATCTCGCTCAAACGTCGCAAAGCAGGCGGTCATGAAAAGATAGTCAAAAGCATGTTTGTTTGGTTTTGGGCAGCTTCATATAACTTTGTTGACCAAAAGTTGTCCAAGACAGCGGAATATATAGTAAAATAAAAGCAGATCGCATATTGATAACCAAACAATATGCGGTCTGTCGATCTGCCTGTTTCTTTATGTAGAGAGCCTGTATTTTTCATGATACGAATTGTAAGCGCCGATAAATTGCTCGGAATGCTGTGCTTTCAGTTCATTGAGATATACATGGCTCCTCATACTGGACTTTGCGATCTGGATAATTGACACTGCGATATTGGAGCAATGGTCGGACACTCTCTCGCAGTTGATGAGCAGGTCTGACAGGTATACGCCCAGTTCGGGGCTGCATTCGCCTTTGCGAAGTCTGTCGATATGCTTATCCTTGATCGCTGCGGTGAGATCGTCAATGACTTCCTCCAGCGGCTCGATATTCATTGCAAGCTCGGTATCATTATCCGCAAACGCCTTGACTGTGAGCCCCGATATTTCTGTCAGTGCGGCAAAAAGCGTGGAGAAATCTGATTTAGCACTGTTTGAAAAGCTCTGGCTGTTACGCTCCATTTCCTGCGCTATCTCGATCATATTGATAGCGTGGTCGCTGATACGTTCAAAGTCGCTGATCGTGTGCAGAAGTTCGGTGACGGTACGGCTGTCCTCGTCTGTCAGGCTGACTGCGGATAATTCCAGCAGAAAGGTGGAAAGCTGATCTTCCATTTCATCAAGAAGCTGCTCCTTTTCCTCAACGCTCAGCACAGCCTTGTCCGAATAATCAAACATTGCCCGAAGTGATTGATGCAGTGCTTCCTTTGCGCCCTGTGCCATGTCTATCGTCTTTTCTCTGCACTGTGAAACAGCAAGGGGCGGTGTGGCGATAAGGCGCTTGTCAAGCATGACAGATACCTCGGCTTCTTTTGAATCGGGTATCAGCTTTTTGGCGAGCTTCACAAGCTGATTTGAGAACGGCAGGAGTATCAGCGTAGTGACGATATTGAAAATGGAGTGTACAGCAGCAATTTCCACTGCACCTATGGGCTTGTCCACGAAGCTGAAATGAATGAACGCATCAAGTCCGTAGAATACTGCAAGGCAAACCACAGTACCTATGATATTGAATGACAT
>CAMNMO010000194.1 GCA_946544695.1 uncultured Ruminococcus sp.
TTATTTGGGCGCAAAAAAGGGCAGACGCACGTTTTTTTGTGCGCTGCCCGCTTTTGGTTTTCTTGTCATGTTTTGGAAGTTTGCTTTGCTATTGCTTTTTCTTGTCAGGGCTTGGACGTTTGCTGCGCCTTGCTTTGTTGGCTTTGCATTTCACGTTTGCACTTTGGTGATTGAGGGCGCCGCCCTCAAACTCCTGCAAGCCTGCTGGCGCCAGGCTTGACCGGGCGCTTTGCCTCGTCCCCATTTGCTTTTCTTGCCCTCTCAGTCTGCGCTATGGGTATGCTTTGCTTTTTTTGCTTTACATGACTATATGCGTTCTTCGCTTTGTCATGTCGGGCGGTGTGAAAAGCTCGGCGGCACTGTCGTCACCAAACTGCGCCCCTACGCTGTTCTCAAAGCCCTCTTCTGTCTTGGTTATCATATCGTAGAAGATTATTGCGTTCGATATGTCGATTATCTCATCGGCATAGCTTGCGTAGCTTTGTATATAGTCATCGCCCACTATGCCGTCATTTATACGCAGGTCGCATTCTGTCTGACTGTACACAGGGTCCTCGGCAGACTTGAACATGCCGTGTATGTTCTCGCTGTATATGGGGTTCGGTGTATCTTTATAGACCTGATTGCAGGGTGCGTTCGTCATGACGTTCTTATAGTCTGTCAGGTCGAAATAGGTAGCCTTCTGGCAGTCATAGTATACGGTATCGGTGATGAAGTTGCCGTTGGGGAAGATGACAGCATTCTCTGCGTCCTCCGCAAAGGAGAATATATCATGACCGAGGGCGTATTTATTATCGAAGCCCAGCATATTGCCAAGTGTCGGCTGGACGTCATACATGCCCATTACCTGAGTTATCTCACGGGGCTCATATTCGCCGCCCTTGGACCAAATGATAAAGGGTGTTTTACGGTTGATGTTATAGTAGAAGTCGTCCACGGGGATATAGCCCTCGTCGTCCTCTGTGCGGACCTCATCGGTGAAGGGGTCATAGTTGAGGTAGTATTCATACTCGGAGGGTTTGATCTTTGCATCATGGTCGCCGTACAGCACGAAAACTGCATCGTCCAGCAGACCTTCTTTGTCGAGGTCGGTGAGGAACTGACCCAGTGCTTCATCGGCGTAGTGCACCGATTTGAGGTAGCTGCCCAGCTTGGTGCCCTGCAAAAACGGTGCTGACACATCTTCATAGAGACCTGTTTCGCTGTTATAGCGCTTATACCTGAAAGTCACATCGAGGTCGCTGATGCGTTCGATATCGGTGAAGGGCGTGTGGTTGGTCAGC
The DNA here is from genome assembly GCA_946544695.1 of uncultured Ruminococcus sp. GTDB lineage: Bacteria > Bacillota > Clostridia > Oscillospirales > Ruminococcaceae > Hominimerdicola. The sequence goes on from CAMNMO010000194.1 coordinate 1,284, forward strand.
ATGAGGAAAGCGCCGTACCAGTGTTCATGTTCGGCATCGAGCTGCTTGACCTTGGGCACAGCCTGACGGAAGAAGCTTTTATCCGAAAGACCCAGACCGATGGTCTCGTCGATTATGAAGTCATCGGTATAGTTGAAGAATCTGTCGTAGCCCAGCGACTTGTGAAGGTTCAGTCTGTTCCAGTAGGAACCGTTATTGCCGTGCATGCTGTAAATGTAGTAGCCTTTATCCTTCAGCATTTTCTGGGTGGTGGTATAGTCTCTGTCCCAGTAATTGATAGCGACCGTACCGCTTGATGCGGGCATCAGCGAGGTGGCGAAGGTGAACTCCGAATCCGAGCTTGTGCCCACGCTTTCCTGTGCGTAGAAGTTGGAGAAATACAGACCTTCTCTTGCCAGCTTATTGAGGTTTGGTGTAAGCTCCTCGCCGTTTATATAGGTATCCATGCAGAACTGCTGCATGCTTTCGCAGTGTATGACAATGACGTTCTTGTCCTTGAAAATGCCGGTATACTCATTGGTGACATCGGGTGCGGCTTCCTCGGTGAGTTCGTCCTTCTCGTCATAGAACTCATCGAAGGCTTCCTTTTTCTCCTCGTAGCCGAACATCATATTTATCTTTGAATATGCGCTGGAGATCGCATCGGAGGTCTGGTAGGTGTACATGCCGAAGGTACCCAGCACGTATTCTCTGTTCCACTGCTTTTGCAGACGTGAGTAGTCGGTGCCTGTCAGTGTGGCAGCGAAGATGCCCAGCAGCACCAGTCCGCAGGCGGCAGTGAAACCGAAGCTCCTGCTGCGTTTCTGCTTCTGCTTGGTCTGCGACTCATACTCTCTTGTCTTTTTCTTGCAGAAATGGTAGGTAACTGCCAGTGCGGGTATGCTCCACAGGAATATGAGGTCTTTGGGTTCCATGATATTCTTGATGACAGCGTCCATCACACCGGGCAGCTGCGAGCCTGTCGAAAGCAGTGAGAATGACAGGAAGGACTTATAGTTTGAATAGTATATCGAGTTGCCCGCCACCAGTATGGTGTTTATGACATTGACGGTCATCAGGTAGCGGAAGCGGCCTTTCAGCGTTTTGAAGCAGAAAGAGAATGCAGCTATCAGCAGCGTTGCCGCAATGTCAGCCATCAGGGGCTTTACCTGATTGTAGGCGAACCTGACGGTGAACACCCTGAGCAGAAAGCCGTTTATGACCGATACGCCGATGAATACGAGCAGCATCGGGTTGTCGCCGTAGAAGCTTTTGAGCTTACAAAACAGTTTCTTGAAAAATTTTACCATCTTTATCTCCTCAAAAAAATGCTGTGTCTGTCTTTTTTTGTTGTGCCCTGTACAGGTATGCGATACATTCGGCATACCTTAAATATGACCACATTACATTGTAATCCCATTTGTAGAAAATGTCAAGAATACCGCTGTATTTTCAGCATTTTATACAACTCTGACAGGGAGCTGTTCGCATAAACATTGTATCACATTTTATGCGCTTGTCAACGGCTTTTGCAGATATTTCAGCTGTTTTTCACACAAAGCAGTGTTTCGTACAGCAGGGGGGCGGTCACGGGGCATGAAGTTTGACAGTTTTAACATTTTGACGTCCTCAAAGCTGCGGGTGTCTGCGCAAGTAAAATTTATTGAGATGTTTTCTCCCCCATGCGTTCACGCATTTGCCGCAGGCGGGGGAGAGAAAACCGCCACCGTACAGCGGGGGAGCGGTCACGGGGCATAAAGTTTGACAGATTTAACATTTTGACGTCCTCAGAGCTGCGGGTGTCTGCGCAAGTAAAATTTATTGAGATGTTTTCTCCCCCCGCCGAAGGCGGGGGAGAGAAAACCGCCATCGTACAGCGGGGGCGGTCACGGGGCATAAAGATTGACAGATTTAACATTTTGGCGCCCTCAAAGCTGCGGGTGTCTGCGCAAGTAAAATTTATTGAGATGTTTTCTCTCCATGCGTTCACGCATTTGCCGCAGGCGGGGGAGAGAAAACCGCCGACGTACAGCAGGGGCGGTCACGGGGGATAAAGTTTGACAGTTTTAACATTTTGACGCTCTCAAAGCTGCGGGCGTCTGCGCAAGTAAAATTTATTGAGATGTTTTCTCTCCCATGCGTGAACGCATTTGCCGCAGGCGGGGGAGAGAAAACCGCCATCGTACAGCGGGAGCGGGCACGGGGCATAAAGTTTGACAGTTTTAACATTTCGGCGCCCTCAAAGCTGCGGGTGTCTGCGCAAGTGAAATTTATTGAGATGCTTTTTCTCAATGCGTTCACGTATTTGCCTTCGGCGGGGGAGAGAAAACCGCCACCGTACAGCGTGGGGGCGGTCACGGGGAATGAAGTTTGACAGTTTTAACATTTTGACGCCCTCAAAGCTGCGGGTGTCTGCGCAAGTGAAGTATCTGCGGGGAACGGACATAAGTTATTTGAACATTTGGGATTATTATTGGACAGCTCGGGCGAATGTAAACTTTTTGTAAAATGGTTTATTCGTTTAATCGTAATCGTTTTCTGAAAACGTATACTTGGAAGAAAATGGCAATATTTAGCTAATGCGCACAAAGTTCTGCGGGATTTATATTGCAGAATGCCGATTGCATAATTCAGCGGATTGTGTTAACATAAATCACGGACGAAGGATATTTGACCGCTTGATGCCCGCAGGGTAAGGGCGTTATGCGGCGAAGCGGGACCTGCGGATAAGGGTAATAGTCCGCAGGTCTGTCTTTTTAAGGAGGATATTGATATGGTAACAATGAAAAGACTTATGGCAGGAGTATTTGCGCTGACGATGTGCATCGGTATGGCATCATGCGGCAGCAGCAGCGGTGACAAGGACGAGGCAAGCTCGGCAAACGCCATCGAGCTGAATGAAGATCAGCAGGCGGTAGTCGATGAGGCTGCAAACAAGCTGCCCGAGATGGAGCTTGAAAATTCTACTATAAAGTGGATGGCACACTATGACATCAACCCCGGTGACGGCAATGTCACACCTCCAGGTCTCAAAATGTTCCAGGATACCTATGACGGCAAGATAGAGTTCGTACAGACTACATGGGACAACCGTTATACCGACCTGGCTAAGCTGGTAATGGCTAACGATTCCCCCGACTTCTTCCCTGCATCTGATATGGACGGTTTCCCCAAGGGCGCCATAAAGTCCATGTTCGAGCCTGTTGATGATTATATTGACCTGAACAGCGACCTGTGGGCAGATGTAAAGACTACCAGCGACTCCTTCCTGTTCAACGGCGGTCACTATGTTATCCCGATAAAGTCCGCACCTAACTTTGTGTGCGTATATAATACCAAGACCATCGAGGATCACGGCTATGACGATCCCGCCGAGCTGTATTACAACGATGAGTGGACATGGTCGAAGTTCACCGAGATGTGCCTTGACTTCGTTGATGCAGAGAACGATATTTACGCACTGGACGGCTACTGGTACGGTCAGGCGCTGAACGATACCTGCGGCGTGCCCCTGATAGGCATGGAGAACGGCGTCCTCAAGAACAACATGGACGATCCCGCAGTTGCAAAGGTGCAGGAGCTGATGTATGAGCTGCAGAAGAACGAGGTAGTGTTCGACCGTTCTTCAAACAACTGGTCTACCAGAGGCGACGGCACAACAGGCGAAGGTCTGGGTTCCTACCAGACACTGTTCATACCCGTTGGTCTGTGGGGCATCGAGAATACTCCCGAGGCTGTAAAGCCCTTCGGTGATGTTGAAGCAGGCGAGATAATGTTCTGCCCCATGCCCAGAATGGACGATTCGGATAAGTACTATGTATCCGCAAGAGTTGAGGGTTATCACATCGTCAAGAACGCACCCAACCCCAACGGCGTTGTGGCTTACATGAACTGCCTGAAGGTCTGCGATACCGAGGCTTCGGAGATCACCGAGCAGCAGCTGAGAGACGAGTATAAGTGGAACGATGACATGCTCAAAATGAGGGAGGAGGTATACAGACTGGTAAACACCAACCCTGTATATGACTTCCAGCACGGCGTATCCAACGAGGTAGACGCACTGATGCAGACTGTTAACCAGTACACCATGATAACAGGCGGCGGTGCAGGTACATGGACTGCCTGCGTCGAGGAGAACAAGACTGCTGTTGACTATCTCCTCAAGGAAGCCAACGAGAGCATCGGCGCTGAAACTGCTGAATAATACATAATTTTTATAGGGTATATGGAATGGCTACTTCCGCTCACTTTGCAAGGTGGGCGGAAGTTTGATTTTGCCAAAGCTGCGGTGAGGTTTGCTGCGGTCAAATTTTTATCCGTCAAATTGAACTAAAATTGGTGGAATTTTTTTTCTGAAATGCCAAAAAATGTTTCTATAATGTAAACAAACCAATTCTACTCTTTTAACTGAACGGGAATGTGCTATAATAAAATTGTGATGTTATGTCCATTTTATTATGGTTATCCCTTTAACACACCA
>CAMNMO010000195.1 GCA_946544695.1 uncultured Ruminococcus sp.
GTGATGTGCTTGGCGTGACCAAGATAGGCAGGGTAGGTGTCAGGGCTGAAGAAGGTTTTGACCCGTCAATGGTGAAAGAGCCCGAGTTCCGTGAGATCACAGGAACTGTGGCTTCACTCAGGCTTGACAGCGTTGTTGCGCTGGCGCTGAGGATATCGAGAGAAAAGGCTGCGGCGCTTATCAGAGGCGGTGCGGTGGCGATATCCCATGCGGTAACGGAACAGATAAGCAGGAACGTTGAGGTCGGTGATAAGATCTCAGCAAGAGGATATGGTAAGTTTATGGTAAAGTCGGTGGACGGAGTGAGCCATAAGGACAGACTGCATATAACTATTTGTAAATATATTTAGGAGGGCTTTAAAATGATGACAGCAAACAGTATCAAAAGCAAGAGCTTTGAGTCTGAAAAGAACGGATACAGCCAGGCAGAGGTAGACAGATTTCTGGCTGAGGTAGCTAATGAGTTTGCCGCACTGGCAGCTGAAAATGCCGAGAATGAAGAAAAGATAGCTAAGCTGGTAGAAAAAGTCAGCGAGTATAAAGAGGACGAGGACGCTATAAAGGGCGCACTGCTTTCAGCACAGAAGGAAGCTTCCAAGATAGTCAACGAAGCAAGAAACAAGGCAAGCGCTATGGTCGACAGCGCAAAGAGCGAACAGAGAAAGCTTGCTGAACAGTCTGCTGCTGAATGCGAGAAGATAGTCAGAGAGCATAAGGAAAGATGCGCTGCACTCATCAAGGAAAACACCGAGATAACCGAGCAGAAGATAAATGCGCTCAGAGAAGCTTATGATGACGAGAGAGCAGCTTATGAGGAGCTGAGGGCTGAGGTGACCTACTTCAAGGCTAACCTGACTTCGCTGTATCAGGAGCAGATCAAGCTCGTTATGCAGCTGCCCACACTCTCAGATGAAGAGCTGGATGCTTATGAGAACGGCGAAGGCGATTATTACGATGACGAGGAATATGAGGACGAGAAGGATACTGTTGAGGATATCGGTGCACCCGCACCCGCTCCTGTTCATCCTGCACCTACCGCTTCTAATTCCGAGCTGGATAAGGTGCTCAACACAGGTTCTTTCGAGCCTGTCATCCATAAGCCCAACCCCGATGAGCTTCAGTTCGGCAAAAAGAACGGCTGATAAATTACAAAGGCTCTGTTTTTGCAGGGCCTTTTGATGGTTATATATTAAACGTCATAAATTTTCGACTTATATTATATTATGTCGTTTACTGTAAATACTCTCGGAGGGCAGGTGTGCAATGTTTGCACTTTCACTGATACTGGCAGCACTGCTTATCGTTATTGACCAGTGCTTAAAGGTAGTCGTAAATAAAAATATCGATCTGGGCAAGGTGATAGAAGTCATCAAGTTCGGTGATGTCAAGGTGTTCAGTCTTACACATATCCGAAACAGCGGCGCTGCCTGGAGCATTATGGCAGGCAAGACATGGTTCCTTGTGCTGCTGCCCGTTATTGTGTGTATCGCAGGGATCATCTATATGTTCAAGATCCGCAAAGGGTCAAAACTGGAGCTTATCTCCATTGCAATGATAATCTCGGGCGGCGTGGGAAATCTTATCGACAGGGTGAGAATGAAAGAGGTCATCGACTATATCAAATTCGAGCTCATAAATTTCCCTATCTTCAATTTTGCGGATATCTGCATCGTCATCGGTGCTATACTTTTCTGCTTGTCGATAGTTCTTGCCGATGTTAAAAAGAGTAAAGCAGGAAAACTTGACAGTGAGGCGGTCAAGGATAATGGCTGAGATATTCGAGCTTTCTGCCGCCGCCGATGACGCAGGCACAAGGATAGACAAGCTGCTGAGCACACAACTGCCCGACATGTCAAGGTCGGCTTTGCAGAAGCTGTGTGATGATGGCAGCGTGCTGGTGAATGATAAGCCTGTCAGCAAGAATTATAAGCTGAAAAACGGCGACGCTGTAACCGTTAACATACCCGACCCGCAGGAACTGAAGGCTGAACCGCAGGATATCCCCATAGAGATAGTCTATGAAGATGACTCGCTGCTGGTCGTTAACAAGCCCAAAGGCATGGTGGTACACCCCGCTGCGGGCAATCCCGACGGAACACTGGTGAATGCACTGCTTTATCACTGCAAGGGCAGGCTTTCCTCAATAAACGGTGTGATACGTCCCGGGATAGTACATAGGATAGATAAATTCACAAGCGGTCTGCTGATGGTCGCAAAGACCGATAAGGCGCATAATCACCTGGCGGCACAGATAAAGGATCACAGCTTTACACGGGAGTATAACGCTGTTTGTGTCGGCAGATTCGCCGAACCTTCGGGAACGGTGGACGAACCCATCGGCAGAAGTAAATTTGACCGCAAAAAAATGTGCGTAACATATCAGAACAGCAAGGAAGCTGTGACACATTATGAGGTGCTGGAGGAATTTGGTCAGTATTCGCTGGTCAGGTTCAGGCTTGAGACAGGGCGCACCCACCAGATAAGGGTGCATTCAGCTTTCATAGGTCACCCCGTGCTGGGCGATGATGTTTACGGAAAGGCGTATAAAGGGCTGGAAGGTCAGTGCCTTCACGCTAAAAAGCTGGGTTTCATACACCCTGATACGGGCAGATATATGGAGTTTGACTCACAACTGCCCGACTATTTTCGCAAGATCCTAGATAAGCTGAGGAAAGGATAACATTTTTAATGTTTGAAGATATTAGCAAGGTACTGCTGATAACGGATATGGACGGTACATTCCTGCCGTCAAGTAAAATACCCGGACAGCGCAGCGTAGAGGCGATAGCTGAGTTCCAGCGCAGGGGAGGAAAGTTCTCCATCGCCACAGGTAGAGCGATACAGGCTGCACAGCAGTATTTTGATTCATTTTCCGTCAATTGCCCGATAATAATGTGCAACGGCGGAATGGTATATGATCTTATCGAACGCAGACAGATACATGATGTATTTGTTCCCGATCAGACAAGGCAGATCGTTGCTGAGGTGCTGAGGGACAATCCCGAGGTCGGCTGTGAAGTGCTGACACTTGACGCTGTATATGTGCCGCAGATGTCTCCGCTGGAAGCAAAGCACAATGTCATTTGTAAGGTAGACCCCGTGCTGTGTTCTGTCGATGAGATACCCGAAAACTGGTATAAAGTCCTGTTCGCCACCGAACCCGAGAATATGCGGAAGCTTATGGATTATGTGGCTTCTCGTGGGTGGACGGGAGTTGACTTTGTCAGGTCTGCGAATGAGTATTATGAGATACTCCCGCAGAATATCTCAAAGGGTTCAGCACTTGAAAAGATGCGCTCGCTGTGCGGAATGGAGGACTATACCTTCGTCGCAATGGGCGATTATAATAACGATATCGAAATGCTACGGGCTGCCGATGTTGCTGTTTGTCCCTCAAATGCAGTTGATGAAGTGAAAGAGGTCTGTGATCTCGTGCTTGATCAGTCCTGCGAGGAAGACGCAGTCGCAGCGGCGCTTGAGTATATATACGGACAGCTGGGATAACTGTTCTCACCACAGCGTCTGATACCCGAATCAGCCATGTGTGCCGGTCTGTAAAGGTGAATATGCTGTGATGCTGAACGGCTGACCGTTTGTCCGAAAATAATTTATGACGATCTGGAGGTTTTTCTATGGACGCTACACTAAAAAAACAGCTTGAGATAACTGCGACCAAGGTACGTCTCGGCATCATCGAGGGTGTTTTCAACGCTAAGTCGGGTCACCCTGGCGGTTCACTCTCTATCGCTGATGTTCTGACATATCTTTACTTCGCTAAGATGAATGTATATCCCGACAAGCCTGATGAGCCCAGCAGAGACAGATTCGTTCTGTCAAAGGGTCATACAGCGCCTGCTCTTTATTCTACACTTGCTCAGAAGGGCTTCTTCCCTGAGGAGGAGCTGAAGAGCCTGAGACACATCGGTGCGCTGCTTCAGGGTCACCCCTGCATCACCATACCCGGTGTTGATATGTCTTCAGGTTCTCTGGGACAGGGCGTTTCTGTTGCCGCAGGTATGGCACTTTCCGCAAAGTATCAGGGTGAGACTTTCAAGGTCTACACTGTTCTGGGCGACGGCGAGATACAGGAAGGTCAGGTCTGGGAGGCTTCGATGTTCGCAGCTCACTACAAGCTGGACAATCTGGTAATGATCGTTGATAACAACGGTCTCCAGATCGACGGTAAGATAAGCGATGTTATGTCTCCCTATCCGATAGTTGACAAGTTCAAGGCATTCGGTCTGCACGTTGTTGAGGCTGATGCTCATGATTTCGATTCTCTGGAAAAAGCATTCAATGAGGCTGAGTCTGTCTGTGGACAGCCCACTGTCATCGTAATGAAGAGCACAAAGGGCAAGGGCGTTTCCTTCATGGAGGACAACGTTTCCTGGCACGGCACTGCACCCAATGCTGAGCAGTATGCTCAGGCTGTTGAGGAGCTGACTGCACATCTGAAAGAACTGGAGGGCTGAGTCATGGCTGATGTAAAGAAGATAGCAACTAGAGAAAGCTACGGCAACGCACTGGCGGAGCTGGGCGATAAGTACGATAAGCTGGTAGTTCTTGATGCTGACCTGGCAGCAGCTACCAAAACTGGCATTTTCAAGAAGAAATTCCCTGACAGACACTTTGACTGCGGTATAGCAGAAGCAAATATGATGAGCGTTGCTGCGGGCATGGCTGCAACAGGTCTTATTCCTTTTGCTTCCACCTTTGCAATGTTCGCAGCGGGCAGAGCATTCGAGCAGGTAAGAAACTCCATTGGTTATCCTCACCTGAATGTCAAGATAGGTGCTACTCACGCAGGTATCTCTGTTGGTGAGGACGGTGCTACCCACCAGTGCAACGAGGATATCGCACTGATGAGAACTATCCCCGGCATGACAGTTATCAATCCCGCTGACGATGTTGAGGCAAGAGCTGCGGTAGAAGCTGCCATTAACTATGAGGGTCCTGTTTATATGCGTTTCGGCAGACTGGCAGTGCCTGTATTCAACGATGCTGCTACCTATAAGTTCGAGCTGGGCAAGGGCGTTCAGCTGAGAGAAGGCAAGGATATTGCGATCTTCGCAACAGGTCTGATGGTAAATGAAGCTATCGAAGCTGCCAAGACACTGGCAGATGAGGGCATCGACGCTGCTGTTATCAATATCCACACCATTAAGCCCATCGATGAAGAGATCATCATCAGGAACGCTGAAAAGACAGGTCTGGTGCTGACTGTTGAGGAACACAGCATAATCGGCGGTCTGGGTTCGGCTGTGGCAGATGTTCTGTCTGCTAAGCGTCCCACCAAGCAGATAAGGATAGGCGTCAACGATGAGTTCGGTCACTCGGGTCCCGCAGTTGACCTGCTCAAGCAGTTCGGTCTCAGCGCTGATAACATCGTTGCTAAGGCAAGAGAAGCTGTAAAGGCTAAGTGATCGGTCTTAGCTGAGATATTTACAAAATGATAAAAGCCCCGAAGCATCATCGCAGTGCTTCGGGGCTTGCTTTATCTGTTTTATACTATTTTGGAGATCAGATCGTAGGTGATTATTTTCAGGTGATTCTGTTCATCATTAGTCAGCCTTTCAAATGACCGTATCTTTTTGTATTCGTCTATGTACCTGTGCACGATATCATAACAGTGTGCAGGCAGAAAACCCAACACATCAGAAAGGCAGTAATAAAACAATATTATCTGCACGACCTGTTCGTTAGTGCCGATGTGGTA
>CAMNMO010000196.1 GCA_946544695.1 uncultured Ruminococcus sp.
CATAACATTTCCCCAAAACAGCCCCGTGTCAGCACCAAGCCGACATGGGGCTGATATTATACACGCCCGCACCGATCTTTGTATTATGTAAGACCGTCCTACGTGCCCCAAAAAACTGTCAGGTTGACTTTTTGTTAATATTTTGTTATAATGTAATGAGATATCAAAAAGCTGCACTGCAAACAGACAGGTGCAGCCATAGTACAGGAGACGAAGTAAAATGTTATCAAGACCTATCCGCAGCACCATTGCCGTGCTTTCAGCTGCCGTTATGGTGCTGGGCGGTGCTGCAATGCATTCAGCCGACAGCTTCACAGCTTCGGCTTATGATTATGATACCATCATCGGCGCAAAGGGCGTCAAGGGATTCAAGAAAGTAAAATACTCAAAAGTCATCACCGTCAATGCGGTGTATGACTTCGGTGCTGACAGCACCGGCACAAGGGATTCTGCAAAAGCCATACAGAAAGCCCTCAACTACGCCCGTGACAATTCAAGCAGCAGCGTGCAGGTGAAGGTGATACTGCCCGAAGGTACATATTCCATCAGCAAGACCCTTTATGTATACTCAAACACTCACCTTTCAATGTACGGTGCCACCATACGCAAGGACTACGTGCACACAGGCTGCATGATAAGGAATGCCCAGCCCCAGCGTGTCGGAAAATACAACGATGCCAGCAATATCATAATAGAGGGCGGCTGCATCGACGGCAACCCCAATGATGAAATGGCTGATTTCTCCAACGCAAAATTCGGACACATGACCAACCTGCTTGTCAAAAATGTGGCTTTCAAGGGCAACCTGAATGCCCATCACCTCGAACTTGGCGGCATACGCAACGTAACTGTCGAGGGCTGTGATTTCTCGGACTATCACGGCACCAGGCTGAAAGAAGCCATACAGTTCGATATGATGAACGGCGAGAACCTGTTCGGCGGTTTTGAACCCTTTGATGATACCAGCTGCACCAATGTGATAATAAGAAAAAACACTTTCCATAATGTCATGCGTGGCATAGGTTCACATTCTTCGACGCTCGGCAGCTATTACACCGACTTCCTCATAGAGAACAACAAGTTCACCGATATCGAGGACTGCGCCATACTTATGCAGAGTTACAAGAACATCACCGTCAGGAACAACACCATGAACAATGTGGGCAGCGGCATAATAGTCAGGAACATGTCGCCGTCTGACAACAATGTGGGCTACAATGACCCCGTAGATGTCAGCACGGACGTTGTCAGCATGCTTGATAACGACCTGAACACCGTCATCAGCGGCAACACCATCAACGCATCTGTCACAGATTCCTGTCCGTCACCCTTCGGCATAGAACTTTTCGGCAAGCTTATAGATGACGGTGACCCGTCTGATTTTGACTATCAGGTGGAAGGCATACATGTCACGGGGAATGAGTTGAATGTCCCCGGGACATGCATAGTGATGGACGATGTAAACGGCATAAAGCTTGACTCAAACATACTAAGCTACACGGGCGACCCCGCTGCCGACCACGACCTCATAAGGGTAAAGAATTCTTCCGAGACCCTTTTTACAGGCAACACAGCATCAGTGCCCGCCTATGACGGCTTCACCGTAACAAGCGGACGAGTGTATCTTCAGGATATGAAGTTCTCGACCTCATCTGACGGCTGCTGCGGCGTAAGGTCGGGCAGGGACGGATCGGTGTTCGGCTGGGATATGGAAGTTTCCTCGTCAGGCAACGCATCAAGCCCCGTATATGCCGAAAAAGGCAGCGGCAGCATGGTCATAAGCGGCGGCTGCTATTCCGCATCGGGCAACGACTCACCTGCTGCCATTTCCGAATCCGTCATAGCCGTAAATGCCGCAGAACTCAAAGGCGGCAGTTCTGAGGCTGTACGTGTGGCTAATCCGGGCATGATGTATCTCTATGACTGCACCCTCACCACCGATTCACAGCAGGGTGACGGCACACCTGCGGCGGCTGCGACGCTTTACGGCAACAGCCCCTTCGGAGTTGAGGACAAACTTTCAAGGCTGTATGTTGAGGGCGGCAGCATGACTTCCGACGGTGATGCCATATTCACCACAAACTGCAAGAGCGAGGTGATACTGCACAGCGCAGGCATCACTGCAAGCAGCGGCTTTTTGATAAATTGTTCGTCAGACCCCACCTGCTGGGGCTGGGGAAGAACAGGCAGCGGTGGTGCACAGTGCAGTCTGACATTTATACGTGGTGAAAATCACGGCGACCTGGGCTGCGACAGTCTCAGTGAACTTGATGTCTACCTTACCGATTTCACCGACTTCACAGGCTCAACTGTTGAGTATTCCGCAGGTGACCTCTATGGAAGTCACGGTCACATCACCATGAATATCGACCCTGGTTCTGCCTGGATAATCGAGAACGACGTGACAGTCAGCAGTCTGCACACCGCAGGCGAGGTCAAGGACAACATGGGTCTGCACGCAGTGATCGTTGATGCAGACGGCAATGTCCTGCGTGACGGCAAAAGCCCTTTCACAGTCACGGTGCTTGAGGATTACAGCGAGGAACCCGACCTGCACAACGTGGGTGACAGTTACAGCTTTGAAGATTTCCGAATGAGCCGCACCGAGATAGACCCCTCAGTGCTGGACGATGAATCGGACGAAGCAGCCGAACTTGCCCGTGGCGATGTGAACGACAACGGTCTTATCGACATAGGCGATGTTTCCATGATAGCAAGCTATGTCAAGGGTGTAAAGGAATTTCCCGATGAGACAAGCGAGCTGCGTGCAGATGTGAATCTGGACGGCATGGTCAACGTCAAGGACATGATGCGCCTTGCCGCAGTCATCAAGGGCATACATCCGCTGTGATGCCTTAATAATGCAGATCAAAAACCCTTCCGACGCACCGTGCGCCGAAAGGGTTTTCTTCGTCTATACTTCACTTCGCAAAAGCTCTGTTTCCAAAATTACGTCCGTAAAACCAAAATCGAGTCCAAAAGTCCTCGACATTGACTCCTGTACTCGATCCTGTTTTTTTATAAAGTCGGGTTAAAAGTGGTAATTTCTCAACTAATATGATCGGCAGAACTGAAGCCTTTGTTTCTGCCTCTCTGTATCTTATGTATGTATTATAACCCATTTCGCCCGACTGCACATCACCCAAAGTGACTAGTCAATTGTAAACGTTTTGTTAACGTGAAATTCTTTTGACCAAAGCCCCATATCACAGGATATGCACACGTTCAGAGTGATATTTTTTGTCGTTTACTGTATCTCTCAGGCAAGCTGCCTTATACCCTTGATGTGTCCTGCTATCAGCGAAAGGTCAGTCACGTTCAGCATTCCGTCACCGCTGACCTCCGCCGCCTGCCGCCCCTTGTCGGAAAGCAGCTTTATACCCTTTATATGTGCCGCAGCCATTGAGATATCCGTGACTGTTATCTGCCCGTCGAAGTTCACATCGCCCCGCAGGAAGCCGTCATCGCTGTCATTTTCGGGCTTTGTTACCTCATCACTGTTGTCCTCATCAGCGGAACTGCTGCTTTCTTCACCGCCCTCATCGGGCTTGTCAGTGACAGTCTCCTCAGTGTCGGTGGGCACTTCATCAGCCGTATCCTCAGCGGGCACAGAACTTTCCTGCTCCTCATCCGTGGGCTGTGCATCATCACTGACGTCGTCCTGCACAGGCTGCTCTGCGGTTTTTTCGGGTATCTCAGCAATGCTTATCTGTGCATCGACACCGTTTTCCTCCATAAGTCTTGTCAGCATGGAAATGAAGTCATCACGGGTGGCTTTGCCCAGCGGGTCTATCATCTGTTCGGATCTGGGTGCACCTTCCTCGCCCTTGCCTTCCATTATGTTCCATGTCGCAGACCAGCATATAGCCTCCCAATGGTCGTAGTCTATGTCATAATAATCAAGGTAGTCATCGCTTCTGCCGAAGTCAATGGCTCGCTTGTACCCCATGACCTCCGAGTACCGCATCAGCATCATCACCAGGTCCTGTCTGGTTATATATCTGCCCACGCCGAAACTGTCAGATGATATCTCGGGGAATCCCACGCAGATATTATTCTGTTCGCCCCAGGTGACTGCGTTTTCGTACCATTCACCGCTCTGTGTGTCTGTAAACCTCGATGACTGTCCGCTCACATCGGGACTGCCTGCCATCTCGTAAAGGGTCTGCGCCGCCTGTTCTCTGGTTATCAGGTTTTCCGTGTCAGCGATGTCATCATCGTCATCGGGCACCGCAGGGACAGCCGCATGCGGTTCGGTCTTTAAAGTCACAGCATCGTCAAAGCACAGGAAATACAGGCTGTCGCCGCTTGTAGAATCGTCAAGGTGGTAGTCTATCGTCCAGGAATGTCCCACGCACACAGCTGATTCGTCCTTCTTCTCGCCCTCATTATAGGTCTTTATCAGGAAGGGCGCACTGCCTATATCCAGCTCGGTGAAGCTGTTCGTGAACGCCTGCAAAAAGTGCAGCCTTGTATTGTTTGTCAGGTCAAGCTTTGGTATATCGTTGACCGCACAGTCAAGGTAGACAAGCTTGGGGCAATTTGATACATCAAGTTCTGTAAGCTCGTTATAGCTGCATATCAGCTTGTTGAGCTGTGGATTATGGCTGACATCGACACTCTTTGCATCGTTGTTGGCGCAGTTGTAATATTGCAGACCTGTATTTTTGCTGATATCAATGCTGCCAAGCCCCTCATTGTCCCAGATATCCAGACGCTTCATCTTTGGGTTTTGGGTGACGTCCAGCTCGGTAAGATGATTGCCGAATGCATCAAGGTGTGCAAGTTCGGGGTTATGGGTCACATCAAGCTCGGTCAGTTCACAGTTGCCGCAGGTCAGCTGAACAAGCTCGTGGTTATTGCTGACGTCCAGTTCGGTGATGGGATTTGTGTTGCATTCAATGTAAAGCAGCTTCGGGTTGTTAGCCACGTTCAGCTCGGTTATCTCACAGTCGTAGCAGTACACCCATGTCAGCTCGGGATTTGGTGTCATGTCCAGCGATGTGAACTTGTTATCCGAGCACCACAAGCCCCTCAGATCCTTGTTCTCGCTCAGGTCAACACTTTCTATCTCATTCTCCATGCACCACAGCCCCTGCAGATCCTTGAAAAACTCCACGCCCTTCAACGACTTTATCCCGCAGTTCTCACAGTGGATATTTATGGTCAGCCCTATCTCCTCCGCATCAAGTATACCATTGCCGTCACGGTCATAATCGCTCCCCGATATGACCGCCCTGAAATTATCATCGGGGAAATTCTCCTCGTTTATCTCAACGGGCGCTATGCCGCTGTTTTCCTCAGCCGCAGCTGAAAACGCACCGCAGGGCACCGCTGCCGCCGAAGTCATCAGCGCAGTCACCAGTGCCGCAAGGCGCTTGATAGTATTTTCCATTGTCCTCCTGCCTTTCTCTGACCGCATATCTGTCTCTCTTGCAGTCGTTTACATCCATTTATGATACTGCCCCAAAGGAGATACCCGCAATCACTTATGAACTTTGCATAAATGATATAGATCTTATAACGATATCTCCGCTTATATAGTAAACGACATTGGATCTTCGGCATAAACTGCTTACAGCTGCCGTCGTCTTGGCTGCTGTGAGAAGGATATGTCAGAAGATCTTTGTCGTTTAATATAATATAGCACAACCCACCCGTCCTGTCAACATCACAGGCATAGCGACCACGGAAATC
>CAMNMO010000197.1 GCA_946544695.1 uncultured Ruminococcus sp.
TTGTTAATGCCCGCTGAAAGGCTGTTTAGTGTGGTGTGTCAGCGGTATAACCATATTTATGTATGTATTTTTTCAGTATCTTCTGAGATATCGTGAAGTCCTCTTGCGCTTTTTCTGTTCATACATCAGTCCATCAGCCATTGAGATAAGCTTGAACAGCGTCATATCATCAGATATCCTTGTAACAACAGTACCTATGGAACCCTCAACACGGTAGGGCTTTGATATGAGTTTATTGGTATGGTCGATGCGCTTCTTGATGGTGTCTTCCACCTTAGCAATATCTTCCTCCTCAGCATTCACACCGAGTATGATGAACTCATCTCCGCCGAAACGGCAGCAGGTCATACTCTTGTCGCAGCTGTCGCTGATTATCGAAGCAAGTGTGCGCAAGGCGAAATCGCCCTCATTGTGTCCGAAATTATCGTTGATAGCTTTAAGTCCGTCCATATCAATAAAGGATATAAGTATTTTCTGACCAAGCATGCGGCACTCATTGAACATGGTATCGGCTTCTCTTATAAAACCGTTGCGGTTATGGATATTGCACAGCGGGTCAATAACATAAAGCCTGTCAAGTTCATCTATCACATTATTCAGATTTATAAGCCTGCGGATATTCTCAAGGCTGTCACTTATACTCATCATCAGTGTATGACAGACAAGGCTGTTTGTCGGGAAATCACTGTTGGTGATAATGGCATATCCCAGGCACCTTTCCCTGAAATGCAGCGGCAGATAATAGCTGATATTTCCACCTGTTTCAAGATGTCTCGGTTCCATATTTGAACTGCGGAAGCACTTGACCTCACTGACTTCGCCCTTATACCAGATAAGCGGTGCGGACATTTTAGGTGTGTAACCGCTTGTAAGTGAATCCTCTATCTTGGAAGAATAAGAACTTATCCAGTCATCACACAGGCAGATACAAAGCCTGTCACAGTCAAGCGCCGAAGCATTCTCGCCTATCAGCCGCATGCAGTCCTCAACAGACTCGGATTCCGACATTTCAGATATAAGGCTGTTCAGCAGACGCACATCACGCCTGTTATTGTCGATTATGGCATAGGTCTGGCTGCGGTACTCCTTTATATCATTCTG
Organism: uncultured Ruminococcus sp.; assembly: GCA_946544695.1. Classification (GTDB taxonomy): domain Bacteria; phylum Bacillota; class Clostridia; order Oscillospirales; family Ruminococcaceae; genus Hominimerdicola. The sequence continues at coordinate 1,102 of CAMNMO010000197.1, forward strand.
AGAACGTGAATCGACGCAGCCGCAGCTTTCGGAGAAAACAGGAGCCGCCTCAAAGACCCTGTTGCGCTCCCATGTTTTGCCCTGTATGGCATAATAAGCCATTTCGCAGGCAGTTCTTCCCGCTTCGGCAAGTGGGCGTGCAACTGTTGTCAGTGCAGGTGAATGATGCCTTGCATTATAGATATTATCAAACCCTGTCACGATCACATCATCAGGCACCTTTATGCCGCATGCGACAAGTTCCTTTATGGCAGCAAGTGCCATCGCATCGTTTGCACATATAAGTGCATCGGGAAGCTTTCTTCCACTTGATATCATCTGCCTTACAGCATGCTTTCCTGCGGCTGGTCTGAAATCTCCGAAATAGACCTTGCTTTCATCTATGGGGACACCTGTTTCTGCCAGCACCTCACAGTAAGCCGCAAATCTTTCCATAGCTTCGGGATTGTTTTTTGGTCCTGAAATAAAACCTATATCCTTAGCGCCATGTTCCTTTATAACATGGCGGACTATCTCTGCCATAGCCTTTTTGTTATCTATGGCTATATCCATAAACTGCGGATAATCGTCACAGTCAAACACGACCACAGGCAGCATTGACGCCTTTGCTAAAGAAAGCAACTTCTGTTTTATCTCAACATCAGGGATAGTATTTATCATAAGTATGACACCATCGAACATTTTGTAGTTGATGAGATTATAGATATTGTTTTCACCAACATCGAATCCACGGCCTGAAACAACACCGCAGAATGCTGAAAAACAAGAGATGTTCGTATTATGCTTCTTCGCAAAATCAACGACACCTTCAATAACACCACTCTGATATTCTTCATCTATTCCCGCCATTATCAAAGCGAGTTCAACAGGTCTGTCCATTATCTTCCCTCCATGATATAATATTGTTATATCAGTATCGTACCAGTTAGTTTTATTATACAATATCCACTTAAAAAAATCAATAGTTTAAATAAAATCAATGCAATATCACACTTATTTTTGTGATATTGCATTAAAATTCAGCTTTTATTATGTTTGTTGTTCCTGCGGACAGTAAGTTCTGCGACAGCACCATGCTTTGCCTGTTCAAGCTGTTTTTCCAGAAAAGCTTTCAGTTCATCGAGCAGTTCACGCTCGGTATGGAGTGCGTTGAGAAAACGATACTTTTCACGGCGGCGCTCGGTTTCGGCACGGATATACCTTTTAAGTTCATCATAGCGTATAATTATCTCATTTTCCTCAGCAAAGGCTTTGATCTTTGAAGTCAGGCTGAACGAATGGATCAGGTCAAGCGTAAGTATCCCGTAAAAGAATCCTATCACAAAAGAGAAAAGCAGATTGTGCGAGAACCACTCCAGTCCTGACAGGATACGTGGGTGTATGAAAAAATAATATCCTGCGCCAAGCAGTGCCCAGTAAAAGGAGAATCTCGGACAGATCACGCCTTTATAATTGAATCTCAGCCCCGAATAATCCCACAGCTTCAGGTGCCGCTTAACGATGAAAAGCTCACCCGCTATCAGTTCGATAAAGGTCATTGCAGCTGCCATCACTGCAAACAGGATACCCTTGCGAAGTGCCGCATTGTCGATCATGATAAATCTTTCAAGCAGTGCCAGCAGATAAAGGGCAGTCAGACCGAAACCGTACAGCGGCAGGCATGGACCGTTGAGAAATCCGGGATTTATCCATACACGCTCCTTATTATCGGGCTTGAATCTTCGGTAAAAAACTTCAAGCACCCAACCTATCATGCTGCCCGATGAGAAAAGCAGCGCAAGTATCATCAGTTCATAACCGATAGTCATACACATCACCTCAAAAAATGACTGCTGTTCAGTTATATTATATATCAGCTTTTCGGTTTTGTCAATCAGTTGATAATGCTCGCCGTTCAGCAGTCAAGGGATATGTAAAAATATTAAAGCCGAGCATAATACCCGGCATTCTCCTGAGCAGATATCATCTGCGGCTTTTATCATTGACTTTCTCGTATTTTTGTTTTGTAGCCAGACCGCCACGTATGTGACGCTGTTCTTTATTTTCCTCAAGAATCTTCCTCACCTCGCTGAACAATGCGGGTGAGATCGTGGGCAGCTGTTCGGTCAGATCTTTATGTACGGTGGATTTTGAAACTCCGAACACTGCTGCGGTCGCTCTTACAGTAGCTTTGCAGCTGACCATATATTCCCCGAAGATCACTGCCCTCTCCTTGTCTGTCCTGAACATAGTTCACACCCCTTTTGCTTAATAGTATGCTGAAAGTCCACAATGTAGAACATTACAGTGAACTGATAAGCAAAGGCAGCTGTTTGACAATTACAGCTGCTTATAGTATAATGAAAATGTGTCATGCAGCACGCTGTATATATGTTGCAGACCATATATCTATTACAGAAACAGAGGAGATAACATGAATACTATCATTACGGAAGGCAAGTGCGGCAGATCGGGTAACGCACGGTGGCAGCTGGACGATACAGGAAGGCTGACGATAAGCGGAACAGGATCGACAAGTGTCTATTCATTCAGTATCCCGTGGGAAAAATATATAGATAAAATAACCTGTGTTACATACATGGAAGGTATTACAGATATAAGCGATGACCTGTGTGGTATGATAAATGTTAGAAGGCTTGAACTGAGTTCTACCGTAACAAGCATTTTCGGACGCTTTGAGAATTGCAGCAAGCTTTCTGAAATAATCGTTACTGACAATCTGACATACATATCGGATCTGGCGCTTGAAGATACTCTTTGGTATAAAAGACAACCTAAGGGAATGGTATACCTGGGGAGGATTTTTTACGGCTGCAAGGGCGGATCTGAAGACAGCACGGTCAAAATAAAGGAAGGTACACTGGGGATAGCAAGAGGTGCTTTCCGGTATACAAACGAAAACATACACATCGATATTCCGTCAAGCGTAAAGTGCATCGCTCATTCAGCACATACTTTCCCCGATAAATGCGAATGTATGTCCATAGGAGAGATAAACTGGACGCTGGAGCCTGACGGCAAGCTGTATTTCGGCGGTGATCGTGGTATCATGAAAGACCTCAAAAATGCAGATGAACAGCCCTGGAAAAACATCAGGCATAATATCAGGTGTGCAGTAAAAAGTAGTGGTATCGAATGCAAAAACATCGGCAAAAATATATTTGCGCAGTGCAGCATAGAAGAAGTCATGCTTGGCGATACGGTCGAGGTCATATCCGCAGGAGCTTTTAAGAACTGCACATCACTTCGCAGCGTGACAGGACTGGGCAAAGTCCGCCTTATCGAAAAAGGAGCTTTTTCAGGCTGCACTGCACTTACCGAATTTGAAGTACCCAAGCTTATGAAGGGCATCTCGGGGCAGGAACTTGTCAGATACAACGAAGATAACGATATAGTCTTTAAACCGCTGACCGAACCAACAGCGACAATCAAAGAACTTATCGGCGGATACGGAGAGAACTTCACATGGAGCATAGATGATTCGGGCACCATGCGTCTGATCGGCGAAGGTATCATGCCCTACAACGAAAAATACAACTGCTCCGACAAAAGCTTTGATGATAATAAGATCAGGAAAATGGTCAGGAGACTTATTATTGATGAACGGATAACCGAGATCGGCTTCAAAGCGTTTTCAGGCTTTACCGAGATGACTGCCGCCGACCTGCCCGTGGGACTGAAAAGAATAGGTTCTGATGCTTTTTCAGACTGTGTATCCCTCAGCAGGCTCATTATCCCGGACAGTACGAAAACCATAGGAGACGGAGCATTCAGCCGCAGTGGGCTTGAAAGCATCGCTATTCCTAAGAGCGTTACAAAGCTGGCAGACTTCGCTTTTCTAAACTGCAAAAAGCTCACACAGATCACTCTGCCCGAAAGCGTGATGCCGGGAGCCTTTGTTTTCAGAGGTTCGGGACTTGAAAAGTACGGCGATGACGATATCTTCTATCTCAATGACCTGGCGCTGGGATTTAAAAGCTCATACAGCCCCACAGGAGACAGGATACTGCGATTCAAAAAGGGCACAAAAAGAATTGCTCCGCTGGCATTCGGCCGCATGGACTATCCTATACATGAAGAATTGGTGGGTGTGATACTGGATAACGACATAACTTATCTGGGTGATGAGGCATTCCGCTGCTGCCATGAGCTTGCGACTGTGACAGCCGACTGCACATTTACCAGGATAGACTGTCGCTGTTTCAGCTGCACAAAATGGGCAGAGCTTCAACCCATCGGACAGCTTGTATATCTTGCAAACGCAGTAATGGGCACAGTTACAAATGTCAAGAGCTACTCTCAGGGCGGTCTGGGTGACGAGTTCACAGGAAAGGTGATAGAGATAGACAAGACTCATGGGGAACGAGAGATAACGGTCATTGCAGACGGCGCATTTTCAGGAGAAAAAACGGTCAGAAGAGCGATTATACCTGAGACGATAAAGTACATCGGAGATCTTGCTTTTTCAGGCTGCAGATCACTCAAAAAAACAGAGCTTCACGAAGGTCTTGAAAGGATAGGCGACAAGGCATTCTTAGACTGCAATATCAAAGAGATACACATACCCCATACAGTCACTGAGATAGGCAGG
>CAMNMO010000198.1 GCA_946544695.1 uncultured Ruminococcus sp.
ATGACAAGCGTCTTGCATGGATAAGACAGATAATTGAGAATCAGAAGGAATCAAACGACGTTGAGGAAATAGTCCGTGCTATCAAGAGCGATCTTTCTCCCGAGGACGTTTTTGCGTTCACTCCTAAGGGCGATATGATAACCCTCCCTGTGGGTTCGACCGTTATCGACTTTGCTTATGCCATACACACTGAGGTTGGTCACAGAATGTGCGGCGCCAAAGTCAACAAGAAAATGGTATCATACGAACATGTGATAAGCACGGGTGAGATAATCGAGATCATAACCTCCAATGTGCCGGGACATGGTCCCAGCAGGTCATGGCTGACAATTGCAAAGACCAACGAAGCGAGGTCAAAGATACGTTCCTGGTTCAAGAAGGAACGCCGTGATGAGAACATTTTCGAGGGCAGGGCTGCACTTGAAAGAGAGTTCCGCAAGCACAATATACGTGTGCCCGAGGAAGAACTGGAAGATTTCCTCAGGCTTGATATGAAGCGCCATAACTGCGATACGCTCGATGATTTCTTTGCAGCCATAGGATACGGCGGAGTTCAGCTTTCAAAGCTCATGCAGAGACTGAAGGACTCATATAACAAGAAGTACGGCGAAAAGGCTGACGAGCTTGATGAGCAGGCATTGATAAAGCCTGTCAGGTCATCTTCGGGTGTTGTCGTTGACGGCATAAATGACTGCGTTATCAAGTTTGCACAGTGCTGTAATCCTCTGCCTGGCGATGATATAATAGGTTTCATAACAAGGGGTCACGGTGTATCTGTGCATAAGAGAGACTGTTCCAATTACCTCAACCAGATAGAAAAGGGTCTTAACCTTGAACGCTGGATAAAGGTAAGCTGGGCACAGAGAGATGATAAGAGCAATACAACTTATTTCAAGACCACTCTGGATATCATAGCGGTAGACAGGATAGGTCTGCTGGCTGACGTTTCTTCGGCGCTGGCAATGATAAATGTATTTATATATGAATCCACATCGAGAGAGCTTAAAAACGGCAATGCACTCATGTCCATAACAGTCAGCATTGCTGGCATGGAGCAGTTGAAAACTGTTATGAGCAAGCTCCAGAAGATCAAGAACGTTATCTCGGTGGAGAGAAGCGGAAAGTAGGTAAGCATGAGAATAATTAAGCTTAGACCTTTGAGTATATGCGAGACCAACAGTTACATCGTCATCAGTGAAAAAGGCAGTGCGGCTCTTATAGATGCCCCTGCCGACGCTGATTATATCCTGGGGCAGCTGGACTTCTACGGCTGTACGCTCAAAAAAATATTCCTGACACACGGACATTTTGACCACATAGGTGCTGTGGCTGACCTTGTGGAAGCCACAGGCTGTGAAGTGTACATACACCCGCTGGACGAGAAGATGCTGCGCAGCGGCGATGCCATGCTTGCAACACATTTCAGGTCAAGGGGTTATAAGACTTACAGCGGTGAAGTTACGCTGTTTACCGAGAATGATATCCTCAGGTTGGATGAACTGGAATTTGATATCCTGGAGACACCCGGACACACCCCCGGCTCGGTCTGCTTTATATGCGGTGAGGATATGTTCACAGGTGATACTCTTTTCAGGCGTTCCATCGGACGCACCGATCTTGACGGCGGAAATTTTGAGCAGATGAAAAAGTCTCTTGCGAAGATAGCCGATCTGGGCGGCAACCTTAATATCTATCCCGGACACATGGGAAATACTACTCTTGATGAGGAGAGAAGGACTAATCCTTATCTCAGAGAAAATTCGGGCGGTGGCTTTTAATGACGCTGATACTTAGCGGTAACGACTACAAGTATGAGCTTGAAGGCGTGCTGAAATTATTTATCCCTGCAACGCTTTTCAACCATGTTTACAGCGACAGTTTTTATTGTGAAGATGATGAAAGTGTTTTTGCCAGAGTAAGGGAGACAAAAAACACGGTACTTATGTATGTCATCTGCCGTTATAAGGGCAGGTGCGTGCGCAAGGGGCTGCTTGTCAGGAAAAACGAAGGTGATACCGACAGGGAACTCTGCCTTTCAAAGCTGCTGTATAAGGCTCTTTCAGAGATCACAGGCATTGTCCCCAAGTGGGGCGTGCTGACAGGTATACGCCCTGTGAAGCGGGTAAACAGATGGCTCTCTGAGGGCTGCGGAAAGGACGAGATCTATAACAGGCTCCGAAATGATTATCTGTGCAGTAAAGAAAAGTGCGATATAGCATATTCAACTGCCATGACACAGAAGCAAATACTTGACGGGCTGGACAAGAAGTCGTTCAGCCTTTATGTTTCCATACCATTTTGCCCCACAAGGTGTTCTTACTGTTCGTTTATCTCGCAGACTCTTGACAGCGGCAGAAAGCTTATACCCGAGTATATCGACAAGATGTGCCGTGAGATAAGATACACCGCACTTATGACCAAAGAACTTGGTCTTACGCTGGATACTGTTTATTTCGGCGGAGGTACACCGACTTCATTTGAGGCTGAACAGCTGGGCACCATAATGAAAACTATCGAACACAGTTTTGATATGTCAAACGTCAGGGAATATACTGTGGAAGCGGGACGCCCTGATACCATCACTGAAGATAAGCTGCGTACTATCAGGGCGAATGGATGTACACGCATTTCCATAAACCCGCAAAGCCTTGAACCTGCCGTGCTTGAAGCGATAGGCAGGTCGCATTCGGTAAGGCAGTTCTATGACAGCTTTGAACTTGCAAGGAAGATAGGCTTTGAATGCATAAATACTGATGTTATTGCGGGACTTCCGAATGATACGCCCGAGACATTCAGGAATACCATAGATAAGCTGAACGAGCTTTCTCCCGAGAACTTCACGGTACATACACTTTCGATAAAGAGGGCAGCCGTGCTTAATCGTGGTGACAAAGAGGTACTTAAAAATCCCACAGATGAAATGGTTGAATATGCTACTGAGGTGTTGTCACGCAGCGGCTATCAGCCGTATTATCTGTACAGGCAGAAGAATATGGTGGGCAACCTTGAAAATATAGGCTGGTCGAAAAAAGGCTTTGAGAGTCTGTATAACATCTATATCATGGAGGAAGTGCAGACTATCCTTGCTATGGGTGCAGGTGCGTCCACAAAGCTTGTAGACCATCCTGAAAGACTTGAACGTGTTTTCAACTATAAATTCCCGCTGGAGTATAATAAACATTTTGATCTGATGATCGAAAGAAAGCAGCAGATAAAGGATTTTTACACAGAACAGTCATGACAGCTTTGCACCTTGATCTGTTGGGGTTTGCTTAAAGCGATAGACGCAGTTTGCACACTAAAACGAAATATTATATAGGAGTATATGAAGCTTTGAAGAAAAATGATATCATCTCACTGGAAATAACAGATATGACCAATGAAGGCAACGGTGTCGGCAGACACGACGGAATGGCTGTGTTCGTGCCTGCAACGGCTGTGGGCGATGTGATAGACTGCCGTATCGTCAAGGTGAAAAACTCATATTGCTACGGAAGGACTGAGGGCTTTACTAAACAGTCAGAACAGCGCATCGAGTCAGACTGTCCTGTAAGTAAACACTGCGGCGGCTGTTCTTTCAGGCATATCACATACAGCGAAGAATGTCGCATAAAGGACAGCTTTATACGTAGTTCTTTCGAGCGCATAGGCAAGCTTACACCTGAGTACCTGCCATTTGTCGGCTGTGAGAACATTGACGGTTACAGAAACAAAGCACAGTACCCTGTGGCAGATGATAACGGCAGGGCTGTCTGCGGCTTTTATGCAAGACGTTCACACAGAGTGGTCGAATACACAGGGTGCAGATTACAGCCTGTGATATTCTCGCAGATAGTCGATACTATAATCGGCTATGTAAACGAGCGTCATATTTCTGCATATAATGAGGTCAAGCTGACAGGATTGCTGCGTCACATTTACCTTAGAATGGGTGAACATTCGGGTCAGATAATGGTTTGTCTCGTGGTGCGCACACTTAAAAAGGCTAAGGTGTTTGAAGGTCTTGCAACGCTGCTGACCGAGAAGTTCAGAGATATTCGCACGGTGATACTCAATGAAAATCCCAAGAATACAAATGTTATTCTTGGTGACAGGGTAATGGCACTGTACGGTGACAGCAGGATAAACGATATCATGTGCGGCAGGGATATATCTATTTCCCCGCTTTCGTTCTATCAGGTGAACACGGTACAGGCTGAACTGCTTTACAGGCGTGCGGCAGTATTTGCGCAGCTTGATGAAAACATGACCCTTCTCGACCTTTACTGCGGCACAGGTACCATAGGGCTGTCAATGGCTGACAAGGTAAAGAAGCTTATAGGCGTTGAGATAGTTCAGCCTGCCATTGACAATGCTGTTATGAATGCAGAGAACAACGGTATCACTAATGCGGAGTTTATCTGCGGTGATGCGGGAAGTATCGCAAAGATACTTTATGACAGGGGAGAACGCCCCGATGTCATCATAGCAGACCCTGCACGCAAGGGCTGCGACAGGGCTTCGCTTGAGTACATGGCAAAGATGTCACCCGACAGGATAGTGATGATATCGTGCGACCACACCACCGCAGCCAGAGATTGTGCTATCCTGAACGAACTTGGTTACAGCTGCGAAAAGGTCGTCGGCTATGATCTGTTCCCGAGGACTACGCATGTTGAGACATTGATACTCCTTAAAAAGCGATAGTTTGCCGTGAAGTAAACTAAATGTGTATTGCTTGCTCTGTCCGAAAGAAATAGACCGAGCTGAATACACACCAAAGGGTCAGGTGTAAATTATGTGACATTAAAGGTGGGTACTTTATGAGCAGGATCGTTTTTGATAATAACTATGTTATAGTTCAGCCTACATTTAATGAGGTGCTTCCGCATAAGCACAGCTTTTTTCACATATTTTTCTTTGGGAGGGTGCCGTGTGCAGTGAGATATATGTTGTGGGAAGTGGTATGCTTCACACAATGCCTCCAAGGAATATATGCAGATTGTTTCTTATGATCGATCCGACAAGTGTTCTTGCAGAATATTTGTCGGAAAACATATTATCCGATGGCAGACCGCATAAGCTTGCATGTGTAAATGATCTTTCTTTATTGGAAAATCTAAGCGATGAAGATCTGAAATATGCGGTAAAGAATTGGCTTTTGGAAAACGGTTTTGACAACAGGAATGACAGTATAAGGACCGCTGATGAACGTATTATCAGGCTCGTTTGCGAGATAAGGGACTATAAGCATTTAGATGAGAGAATATCTGATATTGCAAAGCAGTGTTATCTTTCCGAGAGCAGACTGTCACATATATTCAAGGCGGGGATGGGAATATCCCTTAAAGGATATTTGAATATCGCCCGTATGCAGTATGCTTATAAACTGATAACCGAAGGTAAGGGGATAACATACGCCGCCTACGAAGCAGGCTTCGGCAGCTCGGCGCACCTTGCTGCTGTATGTAAAAAGCAGATGGGTATATCTGTTACGGCAGTATTGATCAGCGTATCCCAGAGCGTATTGATAAAATTCGGTTCTTCCCTGAACTTGGCGAGTGCCTTGCTGAAGAAGCTGTTCATATACTGCTTCTGCCGGCTCATACGGCTCTGATTGGAATCATCCTCCAGCGCCATTCTGGCACGTATGAACTTCTCTGCCTGCTCATCTGTCAGCGTCAGGGTCGTGCCTTTGGTAAAGGCCGGAT
>CAMNMO010000199.1 GCA_946544695.1 uncultured Ruminococcus sp.
GTGTAGAACTTGATGTTGTTCTCAGCGATATATCTCTTTACCTGTCCGGGGAGGTGCTTGTCCAGCTCCTTCTCGTCCCACTGGCAGTTGAGCAGGAATGTTCCGCCGGGCTTGATGTCGTTAACGATGTTGTACTTGTTGATGTACGACTCGTTGTGACATGCTACGAAATCAGCCTGGTTGATGAGGTAGGTGGACTTGATAGGTGTCTTACCGAATCTCAGGTGAGAAACAGTTACGCCGCCCGACTTCTTGGAGTCGTAAGCGAAGTAAGCCTGTGCATACAGGTCGGTGTGGTCGCCTATGATCTTGATGGAGTTCTTGTTAGCACCAACAGTACCGTCAGCGCCCAGACCCCAGAACTTACATGCAGTTGTGCCTGCGGGTGCAGAGTCCAGCTTGCCCTCAGAAGTCAGGGACAGGTTGGTAACATCATCATTGATACCCAGAGTGAAGCGAGGCTTGTAGTCCTCCTTCCAGCTTGCGTTCCAGTATACAGCCTTGATCTGATCGGGAGTTGTATCCTTGGAACCCAGACCGTATCTGCCGCTTGCTACGGGGATATCGTGGAACTGTGTGCCCTTCAGTGCTGCAACAACGTCCAGATACAGAGGCTCACCCAGAGAACCGGGCTCCTTGGTCCTGTCAAGAACGGAGATCTGCTCAACGGTAGAAGGCAGAGCAGCTACCAGTCTGTCAGCAGCAAAAGGTCTGTACAGTCTTACCTTAACGAGACCCAGCTTGGTGCCCTCGTTAGCGTTCAGGTAATCTATTGTCTCTTCTATGGTATCGCATACAGAACCCATAGCTACGATAACATGTGTAGCATCGGGTGCGCCGTAGTAGTTGAACAGCTTGTAATCGGTACCGATCTTAGCATTTACCTTGTTCATGTAATCCTCTACGATACCGGGAACAGCATCATAGTAGGGGTTGCATGCTTCTCTTGCCTGGAAGAAGATGTCGGGGTTCTGTGCAGTACCCTTCAGTACGGGGTGCTCAGGATTCAGTGCTTTCTTTCTGAATTCCTCGATCTTCTCGAAGTTGGTCATCTCTCTTACGTCCTCGATGTCCCAGGTCTCGATCTTCTGGATCTCGTGGGAAGTACGGAAACCGTCAAAGAAATGCAGGAAGGGAACTCTGCTCTCGATAGTAGACAGATGAGCAACAGTACCCAGATCCATTACCTCCTGTACGTTGGAGGAGCACAGCATAGCGAAGCCTGTCTGACGACATGCATATACGTCAGAGTGGTCACCGAAGATGTTCAGTGCGTGGGAAGCTACGCATCTTGCAGATACGTGGATAACGCAGGGCAGCAGTTCGCCGGCGATCTTGTACATATTGGGGATCATCAGCAGCAGACCCTGAGAAGCGGTGTAGGTGGTGGTCAGCGCACCTGCACTCAGTGAACCGTGTACAGTACCTGAAGCACCTGCCTCAGACTGCATCTCAGCAACCTTGACAGGTGTGCCGAACAGGTTCTTCTGACCCTTAGCAGACCACTGGTCTGTGACCTCTGCCATTACAGAGGAAGGGGTGATGGGGTAGATAGCAGCGACTTCTGTAAAGGGATATGAAGCCCAAGCAGCAGCGTTGTTACCGTCCATGGTTTTCATTTTTCTTGCCATTTAAACGATCATCCTTTCTACGGGTCTGTGGACCCGACATGATTTGAGAAACGTTTTCTCAAAGGGCGGCAAGTGTGAAAGTTAGCAAAAAGCAACTTATGTCCTACAAATTAGCAAGCCATAATTTAGACATATTTACCAAATAGCACCCGCCTTAACTCTTATAGTATACCACTTTTTTTTGAATTTGTAAATACCCTTTTTCGGTTTTTTTACTGTATAGCGCACTTTTTTGATATAAATTTTTGTGTAAAATGGTTAGTATAAACTAACCGCACACTGCTGTTCATCTTCGGGTAAACAATTTTTGGGGATATTTACAAGGCATAAGACTCCCGCCGACGACGGAGGAAAACAATACCCGACCGAACTATAAAAATATCCCCTGCCTTTTTCAGACAGAGGATATCATCTGTTTATCTCGGGTACATCGGTCAGCCCGACAATGTAATCAATGCTGACACCATAGTATTTTGCAAGCACGATGACCCTGTGAAGGGGTATCTCTCTTATACCTTTTTCATATTCGCTGTAAACCTGCTGAGTAGTCTGCAACATCTCAGCGACCTCACGCTGTTTAAGGTCATGGTCTTCTCTCAGGTCACGCAGTCTGCGGTAATACATGGCGGCTGTCCTCTCTGTGCTTTTTGAAATCATTATAACACTATTTGACAAATAATACTTGACTTTACATGATATTTCGTGTATAATATTGATACATGAAATATCATGTATAGATTATATTATATTATGGTTATCCCGCTGAAACATCATACTAAACAGCCTTTCGGCGGGAATTAACAGTAGTTGGCAATACTTATATCTTGTTACACCGTTGTATAAAATGGTGTGTTAAAGGGATAACCACATATTATATTCTTATTATAGTATCCGTAATCAACATAATTATTTCCAAAAAACTGGAATCAAGCGAACAGAACAGATCAATACAAAATCGTCTGCCGCACAATCCCCCCTTGACTAACCCCAAAAAATGTAGTATAATATACGCATATCCAATTTATACATATTTTTCCAAAAAAGTTCAAAGGGGTCCCGGGGAATGAGGTTGATTTTGATAGTAAGTGTCACACTGCTGGCGGCAGCAGGCATTTTTATTGAGGAAAGCCGTGGCAGGCGGCGTGCCATCGTATCTGAAAGATACCGCCGTGCTGCGCTGGTCTGTGGGGTGATCGGCGGGGCATCGCTGATAATATCATTGTCGGTGCTGGCACTTTCTGATATCAAACTTATGTAAACAGCAAAGCCCTCGTCATTGTAATGATGACGAGGGCTTTTTTTGCCTTATCATTATATGTTTGTCACTTCTTCACATCACCACGGATTATGCCTCTGCCATTGGTGCTGATATACACCCTGCCGAAGTGCTTGGGGTCGCCCGAGATAACGCTGTTCACATTGCCCCACTTGTGCGCATCGTCGTTTATGCGCTTCCAGGTAGCGCCCTTGTCCTGCGACATGTATACGCCGAAGCCCTGTTCGTCTGCCTGACCCAGCATGTATATGGTCATATAGTCGCCGTCCTTTTCAGCCTTGCCGAAACCTATCGCCTTGCAGTCCTGCAAGCCCTGCGACATGTTTTCAAGTTCGCCTGTTTCAGTGTCCAGCAGGAAAAGTCCGCTGCCTATGTTTATCCACAGGTCGCCTTCAGCATCGGGGCACGCCTGCATGCTGAAACTCGATACCAGCAGCGTGGTCAGCATATTCCAGCTTCTGCCCTTGTCGGTGCTGATGTAGACATTTCCGTCAAACGCCGCATAGAACTTGTCGGGGTCCACCTTGTCGGTCTCTATCTGCGCCGCAGAAGGCACACCCTCGCAGACAGTCCAGCTTTTGCCGAGATCGTCCGTGATGAACACGCCTGCACCTGCAACGCCTGCTGCGTAAAGTATGGTCTTGCCGTCCGCTGAAAGCTTCACGCTTCCGCCGCCTGCCTTCTTCACGCCTTCAGGCAGTGTCTCCACCTGTTCCCAGGTATCGGCGGCATCGGTGGAATAATAGATAGTTCCGCTGCCCTCATCGGTCGCCCTTACAACTATGTTGTAATCCTGCGCCGCACAGTCTATATCGGTGGATCTGAAATCACCGAAATGTTCCTTAGGTGCAACGTCAGCGTCCTGATGCTTGAAACCGTAGATGTCACCCATTATGGAATACAGGTCGGGCGCATTCTCGTCGTTGGGCATGGGCGATACAAAGTCGAAGATTGCGGTCTCCTCAATGCCCATCGCACGCACTTCTATATTGACAGGTTCTTCGTTTACCTTAGTGAGATTGGTGGTGCCGTATATGGTCGCACCCGTGCCGTACAATATCTCATCGGGATCAAAGGGATTTATCGCCACACCTGTCATCCACCAGCCGGGCTTCAGCTGGTCCTGCCAGTCAAGCCATTCTGCTGAGGATATATCCATCGTGTAATTGTCAACACGTTCCTTGTTCTCGTCCCTGTACCATATACTGCCCCAGCTTTCACCGCCGTCAAAGCTTACGAACACGTTGTCCACTATCGCCCACAGGTCAAGGGTGGTGCATACTATCATGTTCGGGTCATTCGGGTTGACCGATATGCCGTTGTATCCGCAGGTCAGCACAGCTTCGGGAGTTATCTCCTTCCACTCGCCCGTGGCAATGTTGTATTTCTGTATCGCACCGTCCATCGCACCGTTGGGACCTATCTTCATCGACCACGAGGTGTACAGGTATCCGTCAGACGATACCTCGCCCTGACATGGCTTCAGCTTCTGCTTGTCGCCCTCAGCGGTTATGGCATCGGGGTTCTCTATATCCGTCCAGGTCTTTCCGCCGTCATCGGAACGGTAGATGTAGTTGCCGCTTGTGGCAGCCGCACCGACAAAAATGGTCTGCGTCGCCTTGCCTGCTTCACCGCTTGATTTGTCGAACGCCACAAAGGTCAGCCCCTGACTGTATCCGTCCTCGGTGTAGCCGCCCTTTGTGGGAAAGCTTTCGTCCTGCGCCCATGTACGTCCGTAGTCCTCCGACTTCCACAGTCCGTCGGAACGTGTGGCAAAGTAAAGTATGGAGTTGTCGTTGGGGTCTACCTGCAAGCGTTCGCCCGCACCCCTGCCAACTTCGTTTCCGCCGCAGCCGAAGGGAAGTTCAAAAATGCCCCAGTTGTCGCCGTAGTCATCCGAATAGAATATGGCACCCGGTGCATTTGAATATGTGCCTGCCGCTATATACACCCTGTTCGGTTCAACAGGGTCGGTGGCTATGCTTTCAATGCCCATGTAGTTCCAGTCGTCGCCGCCGATGAAGTCGGTCATGCACTCCCACCTGTTGGTATCCTTGTTTAGTCTGTATGCACCGCCTATATCCGTGCGGCAGTACACCAGCCCCTCCTCGGTAGGGTTGTATATGATGTTCGGCACAAATCCTCCGCCGACTATCTCCACGTTCGACCATTCCCAGCCTGTGTCAACGGGCTGGGCGTTGTAAAATTCGTTATCCTCTGTCACAGCTGTGCTGTCAGCACCGCTTTCGGCAGACTTCTCCTTCGCCTTGTCTCCCTTGTCGGCGCACCCCGCCAGTGCCCCCAGACATACCGCAGCCGCACAGGCAGCCGCTGCAAACCTTTTCCCTCTCATGCCGCACCATTCCTTTCGGTAAAACGATACCATAATATATGCCATGATCTTTACATGCAAAAGATCCGATTTCCTCCAACATCGAAACAGCAGCCCTGCCGCTGTAAAGTTTTCATCATTATACTATATTTTCCCCGTCAAGTCAACGAAATCACAATATAATGACAGATGGCAATTTTGTTGCAAAGATATGCCATGCCCCAAAAACCATGAGCGTATTTCAGGTATTCTCCCAACTGCGGCGGGGGAGAATGCGTTTATCCTGCTAAAACCGATCTTTGCATCAACGCTGCCGCCTTTGTTGACAACTCAGCTGTTTTACGGTATAATCATTATTGTGATATATGGTTATCCCGCTGACACACCACACTAAACAGCTTTTCAGCGGGCATTATATTAAACGACATAGATTTTCTGACTTAT
>CAMNMO010000200.1 GCA_946544695.1 uncultured Ruminococcus sp.
GTGGTGAAATCAAAGCCTGTGCTCTGAGGACGTCTGCCGCCCTTTCTTCCGCCGTTCCTTCTGTTGCCGCCCTTGCCGCCACGCTTGAAGTCACGTCCGCCACGTCTGGGATTGGTCGAGCTGATGATGACCTTTCTGTAAGGCTCCTCGCCCTTTGACTGTGAGGTAACGCCCTCTATCTCGGATACAGCTGCGTGTATTATGCGTCTTTCGTAGGGGTTCATAGGCTCCAGTGCTGAAGACCTGCCGCTCTTCTTGACATTGTTTGCGATCTTTGCAGCCAGTTCTTCCAGCTGCTTCTTTCTTCTGTCACGGAAACCGTTGGAATCTGTGGTGATCCTGAAATACTCTCTGTCCACCTTGTTACATACCAGTGATGCCAGATACTGTAAAGAATCCAGCAGCTCGCCCTTAGCGCCGATCATCTCCTGGAAACCGTCACCGTTTATCTCCAGTGAGATACCGTTCTCGATCTCAGTTACCTCAATGGTGATATTCTCAACACCCATTCCTGTGAGCACTCTCTTGATATACTTTACAGTTATGTCAGTTTTAGTCTCGGTATACTCAGCCTCTACTCTTGCATCGCCCTTTACTTTTCCAAAAAGGGACTTCTTAGGCTCTTCTATCACGTTAAAAGTGATCTTATCCTCGCTTACACCAAATGCTTCTGCTGCCTGAGCCTTTGCCTCCTCAACTGTGGGGGCAGTAAATTCCTGCTTCATAAGTCTAGCTCTCCTCTCATAAAAAATCTCCAAAAACGGCTTATCTGCGCCGTTTCATATCAAACAACATCTATGTCGTCCAATACATATCTCATCAGGCTTATCCTGTGAAATTCATCAGTTACCGTATTTCTTTGCCATCTTTTCCCTCGCCTTGCGCAGCTTTTCTCTCTGCTCCTCGGTGAGTTCCTTTTCGTCATCGTCCATTTCCTCAGCAGCACGCTTTCTTGCTTCGTTGATCTTCCTGCGCTGCTCCTGCTTTATCTCGTTCTTGCTTTTTTTCTTGGGTTCCTCGTAGTCATCGCCGCCTGCCTGCTTTCTGATCTCAGCGGGATCCTTGCCTGCTGCCACCAGCTGTGCGTCAGCCATCTTCTGCATGAGGGTCTGCTTACCGCTCGCCTTCTGCTTTGCGATATCCTTCTGTACCAGTTCAGCCACGTAGTCAGGTGTATATACCTTGTTGAGAACTACTGTCTGCAACAGGCTGAACAGTGATGAGAAGCACCAGTAGATACCCAGACCGATAGGATACTTGAATGTGATCCACAGTGAGAACACGGGCATGAAGTAAAGCATTGCCGTGGTCGAACCGGTCATCTTAGCCATATCGGGATTGTTCTTCTTCTGGTAGTGCTGTGAAACGATGGTCACCAGCAGCTGCAGCAGGAAGCTGAGTATGGGCACAAGGCAGCTCACCCTGTTATCCTTCCAGGAAGGTGTGGTGCCCAGATAAATACCGAATATATCGTAGTTGAAATCCTCAGAGAAACTCTTGAGGTCATCTGAGATTATGCTCAGAACGTCCGAGTAATCGCCTGCCGACTTATCCTGTGCGAACACGAATGTCATCAGCTCGGGTCTGCCCTCGATAAGATTCTGTGCGAAATATTTTTCGTTGGTTATGAACTTGTCTATGTCGTTATGGCGCCTGATAGCTTCCATAACGTTGTCGATGCCGTCTTCCTTTTTAAAGGACTTGGCTGACTTGGGGTACTTGTCTTCATTTTTGAAGAGCTTTTCCAGCTCCTCATAAGGATCCTTGCCGTCCTTCTCATAGCCTGCTATGAGCTTTTCAAGGGTGGTATCATGATCCTCTACTTCCTTGCTGACTATATGCAGCTGCTTTATCATCTGGTTTGAAGCCTTTACCTCTTTCTTCTCAAGACCCGAAACGTAGGTCAGCGGACCGTAGATAACAGGTATCATCGCAAAAAGTATCAGCATCATCACCAGCATAGGCAGACAGCTTGCCATCGGATTTACGCCCGCCTCGCTGTAAAGCGCCATCTGTTCTTCCTGAAGCTTCTGCTTGTTCTTGCCGTATTTCTTTTCCAGCTGATCCAGCTTAGGTTTGAGCATCGACATTCTCGCCGTGCTTTTCTGCTGCTTTATGTTCATAGGGAACACTATCAGCCTTGTTATAAATGTGAATACCAGCAGGGCGATACCGTAGTTCTTGAAAACATAGTAACAGCCCTTCATTATCCATCCCAGAGGGATAGCAATAATATCGAACAAATCTTTTCCTCTTTTCTTTTGTAATAAACGAACATACCGCTTTCCCGTGATATGCCGTTTATCATAATTCATTTCCGAGCCGCCGCTCTTGACTTTCCTTACTTACTTTTCGTTTCTTTTTATACGAAAATAGTCTATCGTCACCCTTTCGGGCACGTAGTCCACCCCGCCCAGCGACCAGGGGTTGCACCTCAGCAGCCGCCACACTGTCAGCAGCACACCCTTGAAAAATCCGTGTTTTTCAAAAGCGTTCATCGCATAGCACGAGCAGGTAGGATAATACTTGCACTGCGCAGGCAGCATGGGACTGATAAATTTTCTGTAAAACATTATCGGCAGCCTTGCCAGCCATCCCAGCGGTGACATTTATTTTCCCTTACCTTTTTTCTTAGCCTTATCGAAAGCCCCGTTGAGCGCAGCCTTGTTCATCTCACCGATGAGCCTGCCCCTTATAAAGCTCTCCATTTCCGCAGAGGTCCTCTCGGGTGCATCGCTGCGTCCCACGAACACTATATCATATCCTATGGGTATCTCAGCCTCACATATCCTGTAAGCCGCCCTGATTATCCTCTTGACCCTGTTGCGGCATACCGCATTCCCCAGCTTTTTGCCCGCAGTTATGCCGAGCCTGTTGAATGCTGTGCCGTTCGGATAAAAGTATGCACACACATATCCGCACACAGCATATCTTCCGCTTCGGTAGCATCTCTGAAATGCCTTATTATCCTTTATGACCTGTGTGAAAAGCATATCCCGTCTCCGTATGATCTATAAAATAATTGTTAATTTATCAAATAAATTAATTTACCCATAAAAAGATAAAGACCTTATACCGAGCAAAAAGCGGTAAGACTCTTTGCCGGTATACGGTCATCACTTTCTCTTAGTGGGTAAGTCTTGCTCTGCCCCTTGCTCTTCTGCGGGCAAGTACCTTTCTGCCGTTTGCAGTAGCCATTCTCTTTCTGAAGCCGTGGACTTTCTTCCTCTGGAGCTTCTTAGGCTGATATGTTCTCTTCATCTTACTTTCACTCTCCTTTTACACATCCGACCCGTTTTTAACTGTACCCTTAACAGGACACACCGCCGAAAAACGCCCGAAAAAATTTCCATTAACCTGTCTTGTAGACATAGCCCTTGTAATTTAACATTATACCTTACTTACATATAGTTTGTCAAGCATGTTCACATTTTTTTTATATATTTTTAAATGATATTTTTTATTTGATTCTCTTCACCGCCTTCACAGCCGATTTTTTGCTGCGGCAGCATGCCCATTTCCTGTCTGCATGCAAAACTGCCGTTTTCTTTCATGAAATACTTCAGGCAGCCGCCCGCACAAAGTAAAATTTTTATTAATAATCTTCCGTTCTGATTTTTCTGCACTGATATCTCCCGAAAAATCCCCTTTATATCCCGTTGTAAAATAATACTATTATATATATAGGGGGTCTTGAAATTTCAAGTGGAATGTGATATAATAAATTATATATTTGTGCCCTTTTATATTAATGGAAATATATGTAAAATATTAAGCTATATATGAGGAAAAATATGTCGGTCGGTCCATACTGACCGTGTAGTGCGCTGTGCGCACTTTTGGGTATATATTAAGGAGGTAATATTTTTGATGGACTCTTTCAATGATGTATTTGAAGAGGTACTTAAATACTGTTTTCGCCTGACGGGAAGTGATGTGAACCCATCCGAACGCATAAGCGAAAGCGGATACAGGATGTGGATAATGCCGCTGAAGCCCTACAAGTTCGAGAATAACACGGCTTATCTGCTTGCCAAGAATGAGTTTCTCAAGACCACTGCACTCAACACCTTCGGCAAAACGCTTACAAAGGCTTTTGAAGAAGTCATGGGTTTCCCTGTTACGGTGGAGATAATGATATCGGGCGAGGACGAGAATGAGGAGAAGGCTTCTACATTCACCGAACAGCCCGCTGACTTTTCGGAAGATGCAAAGGACAGCTATACCTTTGAGAATTTCGTCAAGGGCAGTTCAAATGACCTGGCTTATGCATTCTGCAAGGCTGTTGCCGAAAAGTATGACAAGGATAAGCACAGTGCGGAGGATATCGACCCCAACAAAATCTTCAACCCGCTGATAATCTACGGCGATTCGGGACTTGGCAAGACCCATCTGATGATGGCTATCAAGCATGAGGTCAGCAAAAAGCACCCTGATATGAGGATAATATATACCACAGGTGAATCCTTCATCAACGAACTGGTGAGGGCGCTGGAGTTCAAGGAAACTGTTGATTTCCATGAGAAGTACAGGAATGCAGACCTGCTGCTGGTCGATGACATACAGATCATCGCAGGCAAGGAGAGAATGCAGGACGAATTTTTCCATACCTTTAATGACCTGTACAACTCCCATAAGCAGATAGTGCTGACATCTGATGTGCTGCCTTCAAACATCACCAAGCTTCAGGAAAGGATAGCTACCCGTCTGAGTCTGGGTGTGCAGGCAGATGTTCAGCCGCCTGATTTTGAGACCAGAATGGCGATCATCAACCGCAAGGCTGAACTGCTGGGTCTGAAGCTTTCGGACAATGTGGTAAGGCTTATCGCTGAAAAACTCAAAACCAATATAAGACAGCTGGAAGGCACCGTCAAGAAGATAAAGGCGCTGACAGTTTATACCAATGAATCTCCGTCCGTATCGATGGCACAGAGAGTGATAAAAGAAGTCATCATATCCAACCAGCCCTCAGAGATAACTGTGGACAGGATAATAGCTGAGGTAGCAAATGCCTTTGATGTGACACCTGAGGATATCAAATCAAATCACAGGCATTCAAACATTTCCCTTGCAAGAAAGATCACCATATATGTGCTGAAAGAAGTCAAGGGAATGACTTATACCCAGATAGGCGATGCACTCAACAAGAACCATTCTACCATGACGATCCATCATCGTGATGTCTCCAACATGCTTAAAAATAATAAGGAGATGAAGGAAACTGTTGATGATATAATCAAAAATCTCAAAGATAAATGACCATCGGTATGCGGCATGAAGTTTGCTTAACATATTAAAAATTACTGAGGTTATCAACATTTTCAACAGGTTTTTCAACATTTTTGCGATTTGCGTATCGCCTGAATGTTCGGGCTGTCAGGTAAAAACGGGAAAAGTTTTCAAACAGTCAGCACTGTGTCGGAATTTGTTTTCAAATGCCAAAAGTTGAAAATTTTCATCAAAGCGGGTTTTCAACAAGTTTTGCAAAAGTTTTTCATTTTCAACGCATAAGTTTTAAACAATTCAACACCCGAAAATTTCTCAAAATTTTCTCAGCATTGCCCTGTTAAAAATTTACCTGCCCCAAAAGCAGTTATCTCGGTGCTTTCCCGCTTATTCAACAGAATCAACAGCCCCTAATAA
>CAMNMO010000201.1 GCA_946544695.1 uncultured Ruminococcus sp.
TCAGCGCAAGCAGCATGCCCGACAGCGTCGATGAGAACAGCAGTGAGAAAATGATAAGGCTGCGTTTCTGTGAATTGAAGATATATTTTGGCTTGCTCCTGCATTTTGCCGTTGCCAGCTCATAAATGCGGAAAGCCTGCTTCTGGCTGATATCCAGCCTGATATCCGTGTTCTGTATGCTTTTGGCGTCAGTGTCGATATAGACGGTGCATGCACCCAGCAGCCTGAAAATATATCCCTGGCACAGTGACATCGACGACATCTCGCTGAAATAGACCTGCGTTTTCTCGATGCCGAAATAGCCCGTATGTGATATTATGCCGTCGTCCTCTATCTCAAAGTAGACGAACACCCACCTGAGTATACCGTAGCCCACCATCACCGAAAGCGAAAGTATATCGACCCAGTTGGTCCTGACCCAGTTCTCAAAATCGAACCTGGTGGCGATCAGGTATTTGGCAAGAGGTATCAGCAGCAGCCACAGGTACTTTGCGATATACATTATTATCTTTACAGGGTGCTGCCGTCTCCTGAAAAAGCCCTTAACGCCCTTGTACTCGTCCGTCATTCGCCTCTCCTGCTCCTGATAGAATTATTTACCTTGTCGGCTATCTCCTCAGCATCACGCCTGTTCATGAAAGGTATGACTACCCTTGAACCCAGTGCGTTGAGTATGATGAAATTCATGCCCGTGAACCTGCCTAGCGGCAGCAGTATGGAAGTCACCGACTTTACCGCAGAGGTCAGCATGAACTGCTTTGAGGTTATGACCAGACCGCCCTTTGCGGTTATCTCCTTGTCTGATACGGTGTACTGCGCCTTATGGAAATAAAACGGCAGCACCAGCACCGCAAAAAGCGCAGCTATCACCCAGATGGGCAGCAGCACATAGTAGTCCGCAAAGCCCCTGTAATTCGGCACGAACCTGTCTATCAGCTCCAGCACCAGATTCAGTGCGAATCTTATAAGCAGCAGTATGGCAGCCAGCAGCCCGTAAATAAGCACCAGCGGCTTTTTTGACAGCTTATATATCTTCATATCCCTTACTCCTTACAAGACAGGGCAGCACGCCCCGTCATGAAATGACATATTCTTCATTTTCCCTTTTGTGCACTCTATCTGTCATCAAGCCGACGAGCCTGTCAGCCTTTCAGAGTTACACATAGTAAGTATAACACATTTCCCTGCCATTTACAAGCGCTGCGCAAAAAAATATCAGGCTTACGCTTCTGCTTTCTGCCATATCCCGCAAAATTCGATTTTAACTCAATTTATCTGCATTGTGCTTGAAATTCTCTGAGAAGTGTGCTATAATGTAATGGTAATATATTTTTCATACGGAGGTTGTTAAATTATGGGAATGTTTGATAAGCTGATAGCTAATCTTAAAGCTGAAAAGAAGACCATCGTCTTCACTGAGGGCAATGACGCACGTATCCTCACCGCAGCAGACAGACTGCTGAAAGAGGGTCTGATGGGCGTTATCCTCTGCGGCAACGTGGACGAGGTAAAGGCAGCAGCTGCCGCAGGCAATTTCAACATCGACGGCGCTGAGATACTCGACCCCGAGACCTATCCTGAGATGGACGCTCTTGTAGCTCAGATGGTAGAGCTGAGAAAGGGCAAGATGACTGAGGACGAGGTAAAGGCTGCACTGAAGAAGTCCAACTACTTCGGAACAATGCTGGTAAAGGCAGGCAAGGCAGACGCTCTGCTGGGCGGCGCAACTTATTCCACCGCTGATACAGTAAGACCCGCACTTCAGATAATCAAGACCAAGAAGGGCTCCAACCTGGTAAGCTCCTCCTTCATTCTGTTCAGAGAGAAGGACGGTCAGGAAGAAAAGATAGCAATGGGCGACTGCGCTATCAACCTGGGCTACACCGACAGACTGGACAAGGACGGCAACGTTGTTCTTTCCGCCGCAAGACAGCTGGCTGAGGTAGCAGTCGAGACTGCACGCACCGCTGATTTCTTCGGCATCGACCCGAAGGTAGCTGTACTGAGCTTCTCCACTTACGGTTCGGGCAAGGGCGGCACTGTTCAGCTGAGCCACGATGCTGTTATCGAAGCAAGAAAGCTTGATCCCGATCTGGTCATCGACGGTGAGTTCCAGTTCGATGCTGCTGTTTCTGCTGAGGTAGCTAAGACCAAGTGCCCCGACAGCAAGGTCGCAGGTCAGGCAAACACCTTCATCTTCCCCCTGATCGAAGCAGGCAACATCGGCTACAAGATCGCACAGAGGCTGGGCGGATATGAAGCTTACGGTCCTATCCTTCAGGGTCTGAACGCACCTATCAACGACCTTTCCAGAGGCTGCAACGCTGATGAGGTCTACAAGATGGCAATAATCACCGCAGGCATGGCTTGATAAGCTGCGGCGTATAAAAACAGCGCTTCTGCGATATGCAGGAGCGCCTTTTTTATGTATGTAAGTTTTTCACACAAATCCTTTTACAAAGGGTTCGATGACACGGCTGCTGACTGCAAGGTCAACAGCGTGCAGACCATAGATGCTGCCGTAGCACATGCCTATAAGTTCGCCCTGTGCATTTATCAGCGCACCGCCTGTGCTGCCTGCGAAAAATGCAGACGTAAACTGTATGGCTTCGCCGTTGTAAAAGCTTTTGAAACCTGTTATGCTGCCCTCCGACACAAGATTGCGCCCTGTGCCGCTGCTGCCAATGAAGTATAGCTTCTGCCCCCTGTACAGCGCCGTTTTCGCCATCGGCAGCGGTTCGAGACGGCGTTCTATACGCAGCACGGCAAGGTCATGTTCGTTGTGATATTTGATGACTCTGCCGTAATAGGTTCGGTCATCGCCCTCGACCTTTACCTTTATCTGCATGGCATCACGTATCAGCCCGAAGCAGGTGACTATGAAGCCGTCCTCGCTGACGGCGATACCCGAACCCTGTATGCCTTTCATACCGGGAAATTCAGGGGCTTCTATCATTACCACCGACCCCGACAGCCCTGCTGCTTCACTGTGTGAAAGTTCAGGCAGCTTTTTCTTTACGGCAGTCATATCCGTGCTTTGAGACGTCATCTGCGCAGCGGCAGGACATGGCTGCGAAGCCCTGCGGCGTTCACGGGGCGGCACCGATACACGTATGTTGCCTGTTTCGGGCGAACGTCCCAGGCACTTGTATTCGCCCTTTGCGGGAACGTTCCCTCTGCGCCTTTCACGGGGCGGCACGGTCACACGTATGTTGCCCGTCACGGGTGAACGTCCGTGAGAAACATACTCCCCCGCTGTCGGTATGCTGCGCCGACGTTCGGGCACTATTATGGGAGATAACTCAGGTCCGTCAGACGGGATAAGCGCTGCGGGTACAGGTCGTGGAACATACTCGGGTATATCCACAGGCGTCTCCATGCCCAGTTCAAGGCGTTCAGCCCTTTCGGTCAGCACCTCTGCCAGCTTGCCCTCGCCCACGGGCATAAGCATGAACACCTTCCAGCCCAGCATAGATGCCAGATAGCAGAACAGGAATTCCTTGTAGCCCGTGCGCCCGCAGTAGATGAACAGACCTTCTCTTTCACCCAGCAGTCTGCGCCAGTGAAGTATGCTTATGACCAGATTTTTCTCGATGGACGGATTGACAGTTGCCACGCTGCTTCTGTAAAGCGCCAGCACCCTTGCCCCCTCAAAGCTGTCCTCAAAGTCCATCGCTTCAAGGCGGAGTGCTTCGAGTTCGGCAGGGTCTGAGGGTGGGGTCAGCGTATTCACACGGATATAATCCTTGCCGCCGTATATCCTGTCCAGTTCCTCTATATCCTCGGTGTATGTTCCGCTGACGCCTGTGCAGCGCACAAAGCAGCCCTTATCAGCGGTTATTATCTTATCTATCAGTTTTGACAAAAGGTCCACTTCCTTTATGTTGTCTCTCTTTCAGCAGCGGGACTGTCTGTAAGTCCCGCACGGTCTATTGCGTTTGCGGGGCAGACTGCCCTGCATCTGCCGCAGCGTATGCATTCGCCGCAGTTGATATCTTTTCTGACATCTACCGCCATCGGGCAGCAGTCATCGCACTTTCCGCAGCCGATGCACTTTTTGTCATCGACCTTCATGCGGTACAGCGAAAATCTGTTGAACAGTGAGTAGAACGCCCCCAGCGGGCAAAGGTAACGGCAGAAAGGTCTGCTTATGAACACCGATGCCGCAAGCACAGCGATAAGCACACCAAGCTTCCACCAAAACAGCGCACCTGCCAGCGCACGCAGCTTTTCATTCATGAGAATGTGGGGTATGCCGCCCTCAAGAGTACCTGCGGGGCATATATATTTACAGAACCACGGTTCGCCCAACCCGAAACGGTCGCTGAGGAGCGCAGGCAGCAGTATGACAAAAACTGCCAATATGACGTATTTCAAGTACCTCAACAGCTTGTCAGCCCTGCGGGGAACTTTGAGTTTTGGCGTGGGCAGCTTATAAAGCAGGTCCTGTACAAACCCGAAGGGGCAGAGGAAACCGCAGATGAGTCTGCCAAAGATGACGCCGAACAAGGTCAGCGTGCCCAGCACATAAAACGAAATGCTGTGCCTTGTTCCGTTGGCGACTGCCTGCATAGCACCTATGGGGCATGATCCCAGTGCAGCTGGGCAGGAATAGCAGTTCAGCACAGGCAGGCACACCGCCTTGCTTCTGCCTGTGAATATGGTTTTCTCGGCAAAGCCTGCTGCGTAGCCGTTAGACAGTGCTGCGGCAGCAAGCTGTATGGCAAAGCGCAGCCGTGAATGCCGCTTTACCCTATCCCGATGCATTCGAGACATATCCTCACCGCCTTTTCAAGCACCTCGCCCGCTTCGCCACGCATGACACCTATGATGACGAACGCAGTCCCCGCTAGGAATGCGGCAGTGCGCATCAGGGTAAGCTTCACTGTATTACCTCCCTGCCGATGGCGGTCAGGCTGTCGTTGAAGCCCTTTACATAATCGCTTTCGGGATTTGCAGGCGCACCGATGATCTCCTCACCGATGATATTGCCTGCACTGTCAACATATATGGTGGTGGGGGTGTACATCAGCTGACCGTAAAGCGTGGTCAGGTCGCCGCCTGCCGATATCAGTGTAACGCCGTCAAACTTCGCATCATCAAGCACAGACGCCGCTGTGTCCTTGTTCACATCACCGTCAAGGCACCATGTTATCAGCTGCACGTTTTCGGGCAGCCTTGTGCGTATCGAAGCAAGCACGGGCATTTCGGCTATGCAGGGCGGGCAGGTGGTGGACCATATATTTATCATGGTCACATCATAGTCCGCAAACAGTTCTTCGCTGACAGCTTCACCGCTGACGGTATCGGCAGTGAATGTATTCAGGTCGGTCAGCGATGTGGTCTTTGGCGGTTTATCAGATGTGCTTTCACCATCCGCTGTCTCTGTCTGCTGTGCTGACTGCGGGGCAGCCGTCTCCTGCGGGACGCTTTCATTCGCAGTGCCGCAGGCGGTCAGCGCAAGCGCAAGTATGATAGGTAGATATCTGTATGCTTTCATATATATCCTGCTTTCTAAATATTGTCATCCCTTAAACACACCTGCTGAAAATGCGGTCAATTAAAGGATAATTGAGCGTTGTATATCTTTCCCCCGCCTAAAGTACTGTAAAACCGCTGTTTTTGTGGTGTGTCATCGGAACG
>CAMNMO010000202.1 GCA_946544695.1 uncultured Ruminococcus sp.
GCTCCTTCGATATCGCCTGAAGTATGACGCCGTCGTTGTGCTCTATCACATAGGTCTGTATCGGGTGCCTGTCCATAGGCGGTTCTTCTATCACCGACATGTCCCTTATGCCGCTGAGCGCCATGTTCAGCGTTCTCGGTATGGGCGTTGCCGAAAGTGTCAGTATATCCACCCCGGGGTGGCTCTCCTTGAACTTCTCCTTGTGCGCCACACCGAAGCGCTGCTCCTCATCTATTATGGCAAGACCCATATCCTTGAACTCAACGTCCTTTGATACCAGTCTGTGCGTTCCTATTATAAGGTCTATCGTGCCCCTTTTCAGCTCCCTTACTATGGCAGCCTGTTCTTTGGGCTTGCGGAATCTCGAAAGCAGCTCCACCTTAACTGGGAAATGCTCGAACCTTTTCACAGCCGTCTGATAATGCTGCCATGCCAGTACGGTGGTGGGTGCAAGTATGGCGCACTGCTTGCCGTTCATCACGCATTTGAATGCAGCCCTCAGTGCCACCTCAGTCTTACCGAAGCCCACATCGCCGCACAGCAGTCTGTCCATCGGGGTATGCTTTTCCATATCGCCCTTTATCTCGTTTATAGCCCTCAGCTGGTCATCAGTCTCCTGATAATCAAAGCGCTCCTCAAAATCCATCTGCCAGTCGTTGTCGGGGTCAAAGGCGTAGCCCTTAGCCATCTGACGCTGTGCATAAAGCTTTGTCAGTTCCTCAGCCATGTCCTTTACAGCGGCACGCACCTTGTTCCTTGTGCGTGTCCATTCGGTGGAATTGAGTTTGTTGAGCTTTATACCGCCGTCCTCACCGGGTCCCACATACCTTGATACCAGGTCAAGCTGGGTAACAGGCACATACAGCACATCGGTGCCCGCATAGTTTATGGTTATGTAGTCCTTCTTGACGCCGTTCGTCTCGATATTTTTTATGCCCTGGAATTTTCCTATGCCGTACATCGAATGCACCACCAGGTCGCCAGTATGTATGTCCGAAAGCGCCTTTATCTCCTCGCCCGCCTTGTGCTTGGGCTTTTTGCGCTTTGATGACATGGCTTTCATCTGGGTTATCAGTGCAATGCCCGCAGCGGGGTAATCAAATCCCGCCGACAGACTTCCCGTGCGCACATAAACACGCCCCGCAGCTATCTCGGGGTCCTCGGGCATCTGCATGGCATTTAAGCCCGACTCGTTCAGGTCCTTTACGATGATGGGCACCGTCTTTTCCGAACCTGCCAGCACTATGGTGCAGTAGCCGTTATCGCACAGTGTGTGCAGTTCTTCTTCAAGGCTTATCATGCTGCCGCCCCACGCCGAAGTCTGGCGGCAGTCGGAATTTATCAGCTTTTTCAGCTTTATGTCGCCCAGCTGCCGCATGAAGGTATCCATGAATATGGTCTTCATGCCGAGTATCCTGCTTTGCGTCTGACCGATGTCAAAGCAGAAACCCTCCAGCCGCTTGAAAAGTATGCCTTCCGTATAAAGTATCTTCAGGTCCTCAGCCAGCTGTGCCAGCGCAGCCCTGCCCTTTTCGATGCAGTTGTTGTATTCCGAGACAGCACAAAATCCCCCGCCGAAGTAATCAAAGACCGATGCGGTCTCCTCATAAGCGAGGGTATAGTATTTATCAAGGTCGGTAAGTGTTATGCCCGACTGCACAAGGTCGATATCCTTCTGTATATTCTCACGTATCTTGTCAGCCAGCTTGCCCCTTGCGGACTTGGCAAGCTTTTCCATACGGCTTATCAGTTCTTCCTCCGACGGGAAGATTATCTCCAGGGCGGGTGCAACGGTAACGCTTTCAAGGTGGTCTGAACGGCGCTGTGTCTCCACATCGAAATACGCCATCGTATCGACCTCATCGCCCCACAGTTCGATACGCACGGGCTGCTTGTCCTGCACGGGGAATATATCCACGATGGAACCCCTCACTGCGAACTGCGCTGCGCCCTCGACCTGATCGGTGCGGGTGTAGCCTGCTGCCAGCAGTTTCCTTTGCAGTTCTTCGATATCAAGGGTGCTGCCGTTTTCGATGTTGAAGGTGTACTCCTTCAGCGATGCGGGCGGTATGGTGCCCTGAAGACAGGCTTCCATACTTGCAGCCATTATCCTGCACCTGCCTGACATCACCGCTGAAAGCGCCTCGATGCGCCTGTGTTCGTATTCTCTGGATATGCCCTCCATATACGCAAAGTTCATATCCTTTGCGGGGTAGACGCAGGCGATCTGTTCGCCTGCCATTTCGTTGATGTCGGATACCATCTTGGTGGCATCTGCTTCATCGCTGCATATCAGCAGGCATTTGCCAAGCGACGAAAGCGCCAGCGCCAGCATAGCCTTGTGTATGCCCGAAACACCTGTGACCGCTGCGGGGGTATAGCCCTTGATGATGCAGTTTTTCAGGTCTTTGTAAAAATCCAGCCTTGAAGCTGTCTCTAAAAAAATGTTCATTTTTTCACCTGTAAGAAATAATATGTTCAGCCCGCTGTGATGCAGCAGGCGGCAGCGTATATAAAACGTTATACGGTCATCCCGCTAAAACATCATACCAAACAGCCTTTCGGCGGGGATCAACAGTAGTTGGCGGTACACAATACCTATATCCTGTTACACCGATGTATAAAATAGTGTGATAAAGGGCTGACCATAATACGTCATATATTTTCTGTCTTACTCCGACCGCACAGCAGGATATCACAGGCAGTGCGCTCGTTCAGAATGAAACTATGTCGTTTCTGCTGTATGACCATAGGAACAGGTCACGAATTGAACTTACTCATGGCTTCATCTATCTTGTCCTGCACCATAAGTTCAAGTGCATCGCAGGCACGGGCAGCAGCGTCATCTATCTTCTTCCTGTCCTCCTCGCTGAATCTGCCAAGCACCCATTTTGCCAGGTCGTAGGCGGGGTTGGGCTTTTTGCCCACACCCAGCTTTATCCTCGGGAAATTCTCGCCGTCACACTGTGCTATTATGCTTTTGATGCCGTTGTGTCCCCCTGCCGAACCCTTGCGCCTTATGCGCAGCTGTCCAGGTTCAAGGGAGATATCATCGAAGATGACGATGATGTTTTCAAGCGGTATCTTATAGAAGTTCATGGCTTCCTCAACAGCGTCACCGCTGAGGTTCATGAAGGTCTCGGGCTTCATCACAAGGCAGTTCTTTCCGCCGATGACGGTATTGCCGACCTTAGCCTTGAACTTATGTCTGTCACAGGAAAAGCCCAGCTTGCGTTCAAGGGCTTCAATGGTGATGAAGCCTGCATTATGCCTTGAACCTTCATACTGTATGCCGGGATTTCCCAGACCAACAACTATGTATTCGGGCTTGGTGCCTGTTTCTCCTTTGGCAGCGGAAAGCTGTTTGAGCTTTTCAAAAATATCCATATTTACTTCCTCATACTTTCTTATGGTCATTTTCAGCGGCTGAAAATGGTGCCGCCGCATTATTTATTTCAGCACAAAACCCCCGACTTTATAAAAGTCGGGGTCATGCAGACGGATAAAACAAGTGTATTTTGTATTATGGTCATACCTTTAACACACCATTGTATACACTGGTATAACAAGATATAAGTATAGTAACAACTACTGTTAATGCCCGCTGAAAAGCTGTTTAGTATGGTGTGTCAGCGGGATAACCATATTTTGTATTTATTGAGTGCGCCCTCATCTTCGGGGGGTGCAAATGGTATTATAGCATGACTGCACACACCTTGTCAATAGGGAAAAGTACCGAAAATACGGTTTTTCATGAACCAAGGACTCATAATACCGCCATTCGGACAGATGCTACTGCCAGGTGATGGTAAGTGTCCTGAGTTCGGGGTCGGCAAAATAGGGGGCAGCTTCTGCACCGTTCTGCATTACCTGTGTATTCCAGATACTGCCATTCTCCATAAGCTCGTCTATGGCGGTCTGATAGGACTCATCATCTGCGAACATCAGGTCAAGCCCGCCTTCATCTGCATGTTCGGTCATCAGGCTGTCGATATCGGCAAAGCTGTAACCCTCAAGATACAGCCCGTTATGTACATAGTAATTATTGTCCATCATGGTGCACTGCGGCACGAAGGGCACGTCTTTATCAACAGTTCTGCCTGCCATGAAAAGTTCGTCATCAAGCAGGAAATATTTGTGTATCGGCAGGAAATCGCCGTCAGCTTCAGTGGCGTTTTCGTCCCAGGTCACATCTAACCAGTAATAATCGCCGTCAGCCTTGACGTAATTCCATGCATGGTTCTCGCCACGGGAAGTACCGCAGACTATACCGCATTCAAATCCCATTTTACGTGCGACCAGCGAGAAGGCATGTGCATAGCCCTCACAGACCGCCTTATGTTCGACAAGGCAGCCATAGGACGAACCTGCAAAGCCGATAGTTTCCTGATCGGTGGCAGCGTAGGCATCGTGGTCATAGTCACAGATCTCTATAAGCTTATCATGCAGACTGAGAAGTCTGTCATAATCGGAAGCGCCGCTGTCGATAGACGCAGCGATGGTATCCACCGCATTATTGAGCTCGGCATACATATTTGCAAGCTGCTGCTCGTCAACATCGTGTATACTCTCACAATCGAGAGTGGTGGTGGAATAATCGGTCGAAACGCTGAAACCCTCAGTCCAGAAAACATCGGGGCAGGCATACCTGGCGTTGTAGACCGACTGCTGCACCATATCCGAGCTGACCACGCCGTCAAAAACAATGGTCTTTTTGCCTGCCGAAAGCCCCTCGAACACTTCTTTATCGAGCTGTTCCTGAGTATAGGTGGTCTTTTCGGCTGCATGCTGTTCTATTTTTTCGTCCATCTTCTCACCGAAGTCTTCCTTCAGCTGAGCTAACCCGCAGCTTGAAAGGCACATAACGAGTACCAGTACTGCGGCTGTATATCTTTTCATTGTGTCTCCTCCGATGGTGTTTACTGATAAGTATATTTTAGCATGGCAGTGACGATTTGTCAATGACAGTGAGGTGTTCGGGGGCTGAAATCATATTTCCCATCAGGCTGTGAGATGAGGGTGTACTTCAACGCCTAAGGTATGTCCACATAAAAATATGTTTACGGCTGACTACTCCACGCACAGGCAAAGGCGGTCCGCAGCACTGCTGCGCAAGACGGACCATTGCCGCCTATGGCTGCGGGCGTCGTGGGAACTGCCGACGTCTTGGATACCGACAAAGCGGGTGGGTGTTTCGGGAGCCGTAGTTGTCAAGCTGCTGCGGGAGCACAGGTATGTCTACGCCGATAGTCGCCCCCTGAGTGGCGATAAGGGCACAGCCAGCGTGCATACTCCTCAATAACAGGCAAAAATCGGGAAAAGTTGCATGTTTTTGTACAACCTTTAATGGAATAAGTATTGGTAAAATGAAAAATCAGATATTTGCACAAGGAGAGAGGGCGGGGATAATTCATAATGCATAATTCATAATGCATAATTGTTGGTGGGGGGCAGGCAAAGTTGGGTAGAATGGCAAACAGCGAGGATACCGACCCTTGGAAAATTTCGTGCGGCGCAGCAAGCGAAATTTCTCCAAGGATTAGGTGGGAGCGTATCCGAAGCGTGGGGGTATGGGGGCTGTGCCCCCATTTTAAATAATAGTGCATGGCAAAGTGAGGTT
>CAMNMO010000203.1 GCA_946544695.1 uncultured Ruminococcus sp.
CTTAAGTTCTGTATAGCCGCTGTTTTTGTGGTGTGTCAGCGGGATAACCACAAAACAAATTTAAAGACCATCGGAATTCCCGATGGTCTTTTTGTATCATGATATCAATAGCCTTCTGCCTTGCGCTGTTTGCGGATAGCTATTCGTTTTTGTGCACCTTCCCATTCAGCCTGTTCTGTAAGACCGACAGGTTCGAGACCGTACTCGATGGGCTTGGGTCTGCCGTTATCATCAACATGTACACATGTCAGATAAGCGTGATTGATGGCACGGCGCAGACCTGTGGCTTTTTCCTCAACATAGGTATCCACACGGACCTCCATCGAAGTTCTGCCCACATACGTTACCTTAGCTATCAGCACAACTATATCGTTGATGAATGCGCCGTGCTTAAATTTAAGGCTGTCTACCATCAGTGTTACTGCGTTTCCG
This sequence comes from uncultured Ruminococcus sp., assembly GCA_946544695.1. Classification (GTDB taxonomy): domain Bacteria; phylum Bacillota; class Clostridia; order Oscillospirales; family Ruminococcaceae; genus Hominimerdicola. The sequence goes on from CAMNMO010000203.1 coordinate 433, forward strand.
CCGCAGTGACGCATTGCTGCTACACCTGCTGCTTCATCTATCCACTCCATAAGTCTGCCGCCGAAAAGACGGTTCTGACCGTTGATATCACGGTATTGGATAAGCTTGGTTATCTCGGTTATCGAATCTGAACTATGCTTGCTGCCCTTTGGATATGACATTTTTTTCCTCCTTTATTATGAAAGCGAACTCAGATATCTCAGGTGGATATCACGCAGCAGACCGCCGACCTTCTTTCTGTCAGGTCTTTCGGGAAGCCTGCTGTTCTCATAAGCCTTCAGCATACGTTTATCAAGTTTATTGACCATGTCAAAAAACTCTGTATTAAGGCTGTTCTGCTCCTCATTGAAAAATCCGCCTGTCTTTATGGTCATCAGAAGGTCGTGTTCTTTTTCACGGTAAGTCACTATCTCGCCACGTGTAAGTATATCTTCAGCCATCAGATAAAGCCTGACAAGATGCATGGCATGCTTGTTAAGATGATAAACGTCCTTCTTGTGGTTCCTGTGCCCGAGGTGCTTGTTGAACTCTTTGATGGACGATGTTATCTCGTTTGTGATAACATTGAATTCATTGGCCGGTATCTTATCAAGTCTGAGGTCGAAGCTTAGCTGAACCTCGTCATCGCTGATGGGTCTGCCGTTAACTGTGACCTCAGTGACGACATCATTGAAAAGTACACCCACATCATAAGCATCTACGGGAGAACCATTGACAGTTATAGGTTCGCCGTTTTTGTCGGTAATAAACATTTTCAGAGAATCCCTTTTATATGAAGTACAGCTTTCTTCCAGGTGCTTCTGTATCCTTTCGATGGAATCAGCAAGACTTATGCATTTGAAAACATTTGAACCGTTATCCTTACCGATGGCGTTTTTCAGCCGCTGGAACTGCCCTCTGGCGTAGCCTGCGAATGAACCGTAAGCCAGCTTGCTGAGAAAGATATCCTTGTTATCCAGCAGCATCTGCCCGTATTCATTGACCATAGCATAGTGTTCGGGCTTGCAGCCAAGTATCTCGATCGTGTTGGGGTTACATTTATGAAGCAGCCCGAATATCTTGCTCAGCACATAAAGTGAAGTGTCTGTTGTGCGGTCGATATACTGTTCAAAGCCGTAGTTGCCAAAGATGAGGTGTTCATCATTGTTTCTGTATTCTGAACCTGAAAGTCCGGGGGAAAGCAGGTCATCAGGGTCAGGCATTATGATCCCCCTGACATCTATGTCGGACTCGGGCGTATTCAGACCATAAGATATGCTGCCGCCGAATGTCAGCAGAGCTATATTATCGCCAAGTCTGGGATCTGTGCGCAGAAAATCATATTCTGCCGACGAGATCACTTTGTTTATATCCATATTATCCCCTTTCCGAGAAATGCTGAGATCGACTACTTTTTCACCGCTGTGACCACGATGACGCTGCGGGGCTTGAGGGTGTATTTATTTTCAAAACGGTAGATGAGTTTGTTGAAATCGGTGCCTTTTTTATAAAGCGGATAGGTGTAGAAATCCACGTTCCAGTCATAGCCCGCAGGCAGCTGAGGCAGTTCGACCTGACATTCTTCCCAATAGGAATTTATACCTATGAACACAGCATCGTCATTGCCTTTGCTGTCTTTTCCAGAAAACATAACACCTATCACATGGTCGTGGTCGTTGAATTTGCCGTTCCATGCGAAAGAATTGTGTATGCTGATATCAGGAAAACCAAAGCCTGAAGCTTCGGTGGAATGGCGGATAACATCATGCGCTTTGCGGAAAGCGATCATATCCCTGACAAAGTCATGTATCTCACGGTATTTTTTCAGCCTTGTCCAGTCAAGCCACGAAACTTCGTTGTCCTGACAGTAGGCATTGTTATTGCCAAACTGTGTATTGCAGAACTCATCACCCGCATAGAACATGGCTGCACCCCTGCTGAAAAACAGAGTTGCAAAGGCATTCTTTATCATTCGCATGCGTAGTCCATTGATCTCGGGGTCATCGGTCTCGCCCTCAAAGCCGCAGTTCCAGCTGGTCACACTGTTGTCGCCGTCGGTATTGTTCCAGCCGTTGGCTTCATTGTGCTTGACATTGTAAGAATACAGGTCATACATGGTAAAGCCGTCGTGACAGGTCAGGAAGTTGACAGATGCATTGAGCCATCTTTCAGGCGGATAAAGGTCAGCTGAACCTGTTATACGCTGAACAGCTGCCCATGCCATGCCGTTATCGCCTTTCAGGAAGCAGCGCAGGTCATCACGGAAGCGACCGTTCCATTCAGCCCATCTGTTCCATGAAGGAAAGCTGCCCACCTGATAAAGTCCGCCTGCATCCCAAGCTTCTGCGATAAGCTTTACACCCGACAATATGGGGTCATAGGCGATAGTTTTAAGCAGCGGCGGGTTTTCCATAGGGGTGCCGTCCTCACTTCTGCCAAGTATGGAAGCAAGATCAAATCTGAATCCGTCCACACGGTATTCTATGACCCAGTAGCGCAGACAGTCAATTATAAACTGCTGAACAACGGGGTGATTGCAGTTCATGGTGTTTCCGCAGCCGCTGAAATTTACATACTTGCCGTCGGGGGTCAGCATATAGTAAACGCTGTTGTCAAGACCCTTGAACGAGAACACGGTGCCGTCCTCATTACCCTCTGATGTATGGTTGAATACCACATCGAGAAATACCTGTATGCCGTTTTCATTACAGGTACGTATCAGCTTTTTAAGTTCGTCACCCTCGTGGTTGTATTCGATCTCCGAAGCATAGCTGGTATTGGGCGCAAAGAAGCATGTGGTGTTATAACCCCAGTAATTCATCAGCAGGTCGCCGTTATGCCGTCTTTCTTCATAAAGTTCATCAAATTCAAAAACGGGCATGAGTTCAATAGCGTTGATGCCAAGCTTTTTTAGATACGGTATTTTTTCGATGACGCCGTCAAAGGTGCCGGGGTGCTTAACTCCTGAGGTGAGACTGTTAGTAAAGCCACGTACATGAAGTTCGTATATCACCAGGTCGCTGAATGGGATATTGCGCTTTACAAAAGGACCCCAGTCAAACTTATCGGTGGTTATCCTGCCGTGATAGCAGTCACCCGCACCTGTTTTCTGTCCCCATACACTCTGACCTGTTACAGCCCTTGCATAAGGGTCGAGGATATTTGTCTTGTTATCGAACAGATGCCCTTTCTCGGGTGCATATTCCCCCGAGAAGCGGTAGCAGTACTCTATCTCATAAATATCCAGTCCATATATCATAATGGACCAGGTATCACCTATACGATAGCTGTCGGGTATAGGTATGATGGCAAAAGGTTCGGTCTTTCCACGGTTGAACAGCACCACAGAACAGCCTGTTGCGTTGGCGGAATGTATAGTGAAGTTTACCGCTTTAAGCATGGCTGAAGCACCGTTAAGGGTATATATACCCGGGCGGCATTCAAAACCTGCGATTATGTCGGTTGCCTTATAAGTAGAAGAATTTTTCATTTTATCACAGCCTTATAGTATTTGTTTTGGATAACATCTGTATTATTAATTATATACTATTTTAGGCTGCATTTCAATTGAACAATTAAATAAAAATCGACTTCGGATTTTGTTTATGCGGTCATTTTTGCAGAATATCCCTGAAAACTTCGTAGTTCTTCGGAGCCTTTGGGGTGCAGTAGACTGCAAATTCGATAGTTTTGAAATACATTCTGTATTTCTCGGCAAGCTGCTTCATGACACCTGCCACTACCTGCGGTGGATTACGGAAAGCCCCACAGCCAAACGCCCCGAGAACAAGGACTTCTGCGCCCTCTCTGACAGCTGTCAGGAAAACTTTTTCAATACGTTTCAGCTGTATTTTTTCAAGCACATCATCTGTCACCTTTGTGTATGCGCTGAGATTGGGTGATGCGCAGGTGATAACGTCTGTTTTGAACCATTCATTTTCGGGTCTTGACTGTGGTGACACTGTATCGGTCTTTATGCAGTAAACATCGGGTGTGAATATCAGGTCATCATTGTAAAGGGTGTCACTGAACATCGTTCGGTGCGGCAAGTAGAAACTGTTCATTATCTCATCTGATGCGAGACACGGGTAAAGGGTGGTTATGCGGCAAATGCATTCTTCCTGTGCATTGGCACCGTTAGCCACTCCCCCGCCGGGATTCTTTGAAGATGCGAAGTTCAGCACGCATACTTTGCTGCCTTTGTACTGTTCGGCTGCTTCGATGGTGCGCCTTGAAGATACTGTTATTTCAGCAGGCTTATCATTCTGCTTGCCCGCAAGTTCAACATCGTCGCCATCAAAAACTACATACTGCTTTTTGATCGAGTTATCCACAGCATTTTTCAGTGTTTCGCTGCACCTGCACTGTTCAAGTGTATCATTGAATATATTTACAAGCAATTCTTTGTCGTTGTTTCTCATACAGCACCCTCACTTTACTATCAGCCCAAGCAGTCTTGCAAGGTCAGCTGCCTGTTCAAAATTTACTGTCACACCACGAAGTTCCTGAAGTTCCCTTGAAAGAACTATGCCTGAAATATCGCACTTTGAAAGATCTGTGCCACGTATTTTGGCATGGAAAAGTTCAGCACCTGTCAGCTTTACATCTTTGAAAACAGTATTTTTGATATTTGAAAGTGAAAGCAGTGCACCGGAAAAGTTGCAGTCTGTAAGCGTGCAGCTGTCAAATTTTGCTTCTGAGAAAAGTCCGTAGGTAAAGGCTGAGGTCTTGAAAATGGTCTGTTTTATGACTGCCTTGCCAAGATCGGCACCGTTAGCTTTGCAGCCTGTGAAATGACAGTCTTTGATATAGCTGTCACTCAGCTTGCAGTTTGAAAGATCGCATTTATCAAACTTACAGTTATAGAGACCTGCCTTTTCCATATCACAGTTTATAAAACGGCAGCCTGTGAATGTTACATTCTGAAAATCAAAGCCTGCACAATCTGCATCAGCGATGACTTCATGGTCGTATACCTTGTCTATAATATCATTGTCCTGCGCTGCGGCAAGCTGTATATCATCTGAAAACATTATGTAGGTTCCTTTCGTGGATACTTGTGATAAGCTGAACTTTGCAACAGCTGTGTTACAAAGGCATATTGTAAATTATATCATATAAGCTCAATAAAATCAAGCATTAAAGATATATAGGCACGGAAATCAATTTTTGCATAATACAAAGGTTTGAACATGCATTACGGCTGT
>CAMNMO010000204.1 GCA_946544695.1 uncultured Ruminococcus sp.
TTTCAAAATTATTCGTTATCAGTGCAGCTTTTATTGAACCTACTATAGAAGTTGTTTTAACGATGAATACAATTGGTATTTTCACATTAATGCTTGTGTACTTCTATATACAGCATAAACAAGTGTTTCCAGAAAAAAAGAATTTATCGTTTGCTGGTTTTAAACCTGTGTTCAAGTTTGCAATCTTCTATTGGCCACAATCAACAATACTGACATTGAACATGTTTATGATTCCTTTTATTATCACGATGCAGTTGGATAGCTATTCATTAGGAATATATGCATCTGCGGGATTTTTTGTTGCTATCCCTTTGGCACAACAATTTATACACCTGTGTAACGAGATACAAGAATACAGTCAGCTCATCAAAAGGCTGTCCGGTGTGTCTGCGGGATATTTTTTAGCCGCCGCACGCATGCACAATGCGGGTGAAAAATGCGTGAAATGCTGTGATTTTGCAGTCTGCCTATTGCAAAATCGTGAAGGATATGTTACAATATCTGTGTACATACAATGAGGTCGCTATGACCTTTTATTAGGAGAGAGAATTATGAGAAAAAGCGGAATACTTATGCACATAAGCTCACTGCCGAACGGTTACGGCATCGGCAAGATGGGCAAAGAAGCCTATGATTTTGTGGACTTTCTGGCACGCTCGAAGCAAAGCTGCTGGCAGATACTGCCTGTATCGCCCACAAGCTACGGCGATTCGCCCTACCAGAGCTTTTCGATACATGCGGGAAACCCCTATTTCATCGACTTTGAGACACTCGAAAAGGACGGCTACCTGAAGCCTGAGGACTACAAGGAGATCAGCTGGGGCGATGACAGGGGCAGTGTTGACTACGGGCTTATCTACGAGAAGATATTCCCCGTGCTGAGGGCGGCACACAAGCGTTTCCGCAAGTCGCCCGCAAAGGGCTATGCAAGGTTCGTCATCGACAACAAGGACTGGGTGTATGACTACGGTCTGTTCATGGCGCTGAAATTTTCACACGGCGGCAAGGCATGGTATGAGTGGGAAGAACCGCTGAAAATGCACAAGGGCAAGGCAGTCAGGCAGGCGGCTAAGGATTATGCTGATGACATCGACTTCTGGTGCTTTGTGCAGTATGAGTACTTCCGCCAGTGGAAGAAGCTGAAAAAGTACGCCAACGATCGTGGCATAAAGATAATAGGCGACATTCCCATATACTGCGCTTACGACAGCGTTGAGGTGTGGGCGACGCCCGAATATTTCTATCTGGACAAGGACAAGCGCCCCATCGAGGTGGCAGGCTGTCCGCCCGATGTTTTCTCTGAGGACGGTCAGCTGTGGGGCAACCCGCTTTACCGCTGGGACTACATGGCTAAGGACAAGTACCGCTGGTGGATAGAGCGCATACGTGCGGCTTTCGAGATGTACGACACCGTCAGGATAGACCATTTCAGGGGTTTTGAGAGCTACTACTGCATACCGTTCGGGGCGCCCAACGCAAGGAAGGGTCACTGGAGCAAGGGTCCCGACATGAAGCTTTTCAAGGCGGTAAACAGGCGTCTGGGCGAGCTGGACATAATTGCGGAGGACTTGGGTTTCCTGACAAAGAAGGTAGTAAAGATGCTGGACGCCGCAGGCTATCCGGGCATGAAGATACTGGAATTTGCCTTTGGCGGTGACAGCACGAATGTCTACCTGCCCCACAACTACCGCACGGCGAACAGTATATGCTACACGGGCACGCACGACAACGAGACTGCGCTGGGCTGGATAAAGACCTGCGACAAAAAGACTGCCGAGCATTGCAGGAAGTATCTGGGCGTCAAGAATGACACAGATGTGCCGTGGGCGCTCATAAGGCTGTGCTGGTCCAGCGTGTGCGACACTGCGATAGCGCAGATGCAGGACCTGCTGGAGCTGGATTCTTCCGCCCGAATGAACACGCCGTCTACCGTTGGCACAAACTGGAAATGGCGTCTTGAAAGCGCAGACCTGCTCACCGACAAGCTGAGCGGCAGGCTGGCGGAGCTGACCGAGCTTTACGGCAGAGCGCCTGCGGGAAAGTCCGCTAAGGCAAAGGAAGCTCAGGTATCTGAGGACGAGGAATAAATGTCCCCGCCGTGACTCTGCGTCATTGTCGGGTGCGCACTGTGCGCAGGGCGGGCGGGTGGGCTCGCAGAATGAGCCGAGAATGGGTGGATACACCACTTAGGAGGTAAGCTGCATGCCCGACGAAAAATGGCTGGCAGAGGTGGAAAACCTTGACGAATATTTTGAAAAGACCGTGATCTGCGGCAAAAAGCTTGTGCGCTATCAGCGCAGGGACGGCGACTTCATAAACTTCACGGTGCCCGATACCGACTGCCATATACCCATCTGCAATTCGGGTTTCGGGGACGGCACCTACCCTGTTTATCAGGGCTATGATGAGGACGGCAGCATCTGTCGGGCAGTGATACAGTTCATCGACATCGAAGCGGCTTACGGAAGTACGGAGGAAGAAGAATGACTGCATTCAGGGAACTTATCGAAAAAAATCCCGATATAGAATTTGTGATACACACTCGTTCCGCTGAGGAACTGGAAGAACTTGTGACTGCGCTGGAGGAACTGGGCTACGAGTTCTGCCTGCCGTTTCTCGGGACTATCCGTGAGAAGGCAGCAGAGTTCTCAGCTGAGGACGGACCCGACGGCTGCTGGCGGATATCCCCCGAAAAGACGGTATCCTATAACCCATCGGTGGAGCACTGGCGGCTTTACACCAACGATATCGCAGAAAAGCGTGACGGTGAGATAGCGTTCAACGAGGGCGACTACACCCCCGAAGATGCCGCCATCGAAAAGCGCAAGCTTGCCTTTCAGTTCTTTGAGGACGAGGACAAGCAGTACGCCCGCAGGATATTCGGGTTTGAAAATGCAGACGACAGCGAGATACAGGCATGGCTTGACGAAAGGTTCGGCAAATAACGGACGGGAGGCTGCGATATGGACAGCGGAAAAATTTCTGTAAGGCGTTTTTTCCTTAATCTGGGACTTCTGGGTATATTCATCTCAATGGTGTCAGCGGGAATGACATTCTATGAAAACAAGACATTCTACGCTGCTGTTGAAGGCACTGTCAAAGAGATCAGGGTAAACAAAAAAACCGACAACTATACCGAATACGAACCTATGGTGGAATACACCTACAACGGCAAGACATACCTTGACTACGGCTTTTACGCAAAGGGTCAGAATTACACCGAGACCACCTCGATGCAGGTGGGCGACAGTGCGACCTATTACATCGAAAAAAGCTACCCCAAAAGTCTTACAATGCCAAACGAATACTGGGACACTTTGCTGATGCTTGTGCCGTCGCTGATACTCACAGCTGTCTGCTGCAAGGCATTCAAGGGCTACAAGCAGGACTTCCTTGTGCGCTACAAGCCCTTTGTCATCGTGACTGTCTCGGTGCAGGCGCTTTGCACAGCCATCATGCCGCCTGTTTACTACCACATCGAAACTGCTGAAAGGGGCGGCTTCATGCCGGGACTTGATGCGTTGGGCGATCTTCTGGGACTTATAGCGGTGCTTGCGCTGATATCGCTGGGGCTTATCATAATGTGGATCGCAGCGACTGTCAGATACGTGAAAAGCAGAAGATCGGCTTGACACCCACAAATTTCCACCGAACACAGACAGCACAAAGGACGGTGCGCACACAGCGTACCGCCCTTTTTTCGGCAAAAAAAGTCCGCACCGAAATGCGGACTTGTATCATCTATCTATTACTCGTCATCAGTAAGAGAATCCAGCTTGTCGTTAGCCTCATCAGCCAGATCCTTCAGATCGTCCTTGAGCTCCTCAGCTGCATCAGCGACATCCTCAGCTGCGTTCTCGGCAGCCTCGCCGACCTTGTCAGCCAGATCAACGTCCTCAACTGCGTCCTCTACCTTATCCAGATCCTCCTCAGGAGTGGTGTCGTCTATGCAGTCATCGAAATCGTCGTCCAGATCCTCATAATCGTAATCTTCCAGTTCCTTGCGCTTCTTATACGCCATAACAGCAGCAGCGCCGCCTGCGACTACGCCGATAGCCAGTAATGTCTTGAAAATATTTCCCATTTTGAACACTCCATTTCTGATTGATATCTCTAAATCTTGTTGATTTCAGATTATTGTTAGTATAACACAACTTGTCATAAAAATCAAGAGACCCAGAGTAATTAGCCGTAACTTTCGTTAATGTGCCCAATTTTTATTTACTTTTTGTTACAAGTCGCCAATTCACCGAAGTTTACTTTTTTGCGGTTATCCCTTTAGCACACCATTGTATACACCTGTATGACAAGATATAAGTGATGTATTCTTTTCCCATGCGTTCACGCATTTGCCGCAGGCGGGGGAAAAGAATACCGCCAACTACTGTTAATGCCCGCTGAAAAGCTGTTTAGTATGGTGTGTCAGCGGGAGAACCATATGCTTTTTTACATATCCGCACCTATCCGCATGGCTGCAAGTTCCTTGATATCGCCCTTGAAATAATTCATGTCGATGTACTTTTCATCGCCGTTATAGCCGTCAAGCACCTCAGTGTCGCTGTACTGCCAGAAGCACCAGTCATCGTGCAGCGGGCGGAAATACACGTTCCTCTCCCACAGCGGGCAGTCCTCAAAGCAGTCCTTATACAGCCTGTATGCCCGACCTGTGCAGTATATGACGGGCTTTGTGCCGTACTGCTTTTCGATGGCAGCTATCATGGCTTCAAGCTGGGGTCTCACCTCATCGGCAGACTTCGGCTCGCTGAGATAATCGCCGTAAAGCTCCACATCTATCACAGGGGGCAGCATGCCGTCACAGCGTCCTGTTGACTCCATAGCGCTGATGAAGTTCTCAGCCTGAGCAGCACCCTCGCTGTCAAAGCTGAAAAAGTGGTAAGCCCCTGTATACAGACCTGCGTCCATTGCGCCGCAGAAATTATATTCAAACCTGTCATCGGTGTAGGTGCTGCCTTCGGTCGCCTTGACAAACACAAAGTCCAGCTTCTGCGAAAGCTTTTCCCAGTCAGCTTCGCCCTGATAGGAAGATATATCAGCCCCGATGACCCCCTGCGGGTGATTGAGTTTGACCCTTTTGGTAAGCACCGCACCTGCGCCGCAGGCAGACAGCATCACAAGCAAAAGCCCGATAATAATGCCTTTGTGCGTTTTTTTGTTATTCAATAACGATCCCTCCCGAACCCTATAATCATATCATTTTAACGGCTGTTTGTCAAGCAAAACCGCTGCGGGGGTGGCACGGCACACGTTGCGGGGCATGGCGGCGGCATGTATATCCCTGCCGCCCGATGACAGGTCAAGTCTGCCACGCCTGCGGCGGGGTAACCAGCTGTTTTTCAGGGCAACACACAAATGCAAAGTCACCGTTTGCGGGGGAACGGCGAGGGTTGCGGGACACGGAACACGTTCGTGTGCATGGCGATGGTGCAGGACATGGCGGGGTCGCAGGGAGCCGAAGTTCTGCCGCACCATAACAAAGACACCCCTGCCGTACAGCAGAGGTGTCTGTATCATCGGTATGAGCGACGATTTATATGCTGTTTACTTTATCAGCAGCTGACCTATGGTGGTCACGACAGGGAGCGTCAAGCCGCTCA
>CAMNMO010000205.1 GCA_946544695.1 uncultured Ruminococcus sp.
GCTTTTTCAAGCAGCAGCTCGCCAAGGAATGCCAAAGCTTTGTACAGCCGTCCGAGCCTGCGGAGCGGAAAACTGACCGCCTAAAAGAAAAAGCCCTCAGAAACGCCTACAGAGCGTTTCCGAGAGCTTGCGGTTATTCGTTTCAATAGGGTTTATGCCAGTTGTGGAATGCTCCACAATTCTGATTATGACTTGTGTGGAACGGAAAACAGGTGCGCCATTAGACTAAGGTTTTTTGGATTACTGTAGTTTCTCTTTTCAGGGTACTGCATAATTACACGGTAATATCGAATTTGTCTCCCTTCTGTCCGAGGAACAGCACCTTGCCATCCTTGGGCATGGGGATGACATTGCCTGCATCCTTAACGTGGGAAGTATATATCGCCTCATCGAATTTGTTGAAGACGATGACAGCGCTTTTTTCGGGTTTTGTCACGGTCACCGGAGTATTTGCTATACTGTCGGGAATGCTGTACCACGATGCATTGTCTGTCAGCTCAATGGTCTTGACGGATGCATCAAATTCGGGTATTCCGTCAGCCGATATATATTTTGTTCCGTAGCTTGTTGTGAACGTCTGTCTGCTGTTTTCATCTGTGTTGACTGTAATGTCGAGAAGGTCTCTGCTTGATGAAGAGGGTATCGTATTCGGTGAAACAAGATGCTGGCTGTCGGATATTTTCAGCATATAATCAGCGCCGGCGCCGGACATAAAAACATAGCCTTTGATCTCATTTATTGTATGGAACTGTCCGATAGCTACATCTTCGTAACCGCTTGAAGAATACTTTTCATTTGCAAGAAGAAGCTTCTTGCCGTCAAGCGCCTTAATACTATTTATAACATCCTCGCTGACATTATTTTCCTCTATCTTTTGTCCTGTGTATGACTTTATGTCAAACGAACCAAGTCCGGGATAAGTCATCCCGCCCGTTGACTTCATAAATATCCCGTCGTCGTTCTTCTCGAAAGACATTCGGCTGCTGCCGCCTGCCGCAAGGCGCTTGTCAAAGCCGCTTTCTGAAACTTCGTAGGAAAGTTCGGCAAAATCACCGTCTGCGGTAAGCACATAGTCGGTGTAAGAAGTCTTGCGGGAGGTTATCTTTTCAAGGTGGAGATACTTGTTTTCGGGGAAAGTCACTCTGCAAAGGGTATCGCCCCCGCCCATGAGATTCATGATATACCACCCCTCATAAGCCTTGTATCCATCGGGGATATCGTCAACTATCGTGCATTCGGGCTGTTCGGTGTCGGTAATGTTTATGCCCTTTGCCTGCAAAGCTGCGTCCATAAGTACCTGCGCCACAAGATCGTTACAGACACTTGAACCGCCATTGGAAAGCACCGCAACGCTTATCTTTTCATCGGGGGCAGTCAGCAGGAAAGCGTGATCCATACTCACATCGCCGCCTTTGCCGACTGTCTTGACACCGTTCTGCTGATAGCGGAGCACTTCCGCATAGTCCCAGCCGAGACCGTTGTCATCGCCGTACTCGTTATCGCTCCAGCGGGTCGCCATTGCGGTTTTTGCTTCATCGGAAACAAGCGTATCATCGCCCGTGAAGAAAGCCGCCCCGAATTTCGCCGTATCGGAAGCCGTCGCATATATACCGCCGGCACCGATCTTCACACAATAGCTTGTATCAAGGGGCAGACCGTTTGCCGAGAAGGACGGCACAAGTTTTTCATTGCGGTACATATCTATGGGCGTTCCCGTGTCGGTCACACCTATCCTGCCTGAGATGTTTTCTCTCACATAGTCGGTATAGGTCATACCCGTTACGTTCTCGACGATAATTTCCAGCAGATCAAAGCCGTCATTGCAGTACGCCGCATACTTGCCCGGATCGGCTTTCAGGCGCTGACCTGCAAGATTATCAAGCAGATGATCGTGGTTATAAGTGTCGTTGTCGTCATACAGATCGCTGTTCATTCTTGTTGAACCCATTAACCCCGAAGTGTGATCCATGAGCATACGCACAGTAATGTCCTTGTAGCGCTCGTCATCCATTTTGAAATCGGGGATATATTCGGTGATCGGTGTATCGAGCCCCACTTTTCCTTCATCCACTAGCTGCATTACCGCCGCTGTGGAATATACCTTGCTGACCGAACCCACACAATAGATATACTCGCTGTCATTTTCCGCAGATACAGCCTTGACTGCCGTATCTGCTGTTTTGTTCTCCGCTTTTGTTTCTTCCTTTACACTGCCGCAGCCTGTCAGCATCAGCATTGCTGTCATCAGGGCGGCTGTTCTCTTTATATTCTTCATAGTATTTCCCCCATTATTCGGTCATAAGCTCTGTTACGGATATCGCCTTGATCTTGCCTGCACTGATGTAGGTGACTGCGTAGCAAAATGCCACAAGTATCACATCTGCAATGATTGTCAGCGGCATATCAAGCTCGCCCGCAGCGCCGAACGCCATCCGCCAGAAGGCGCTGTAAACGTACTTCGCCGCAAATGAAGCTATGATAACGGATACGATAGTCACAGGCATTGTTTTCAGCGCTATCTGCTTCATGAGGTCTTTTGAGGTGTAGCCCATGCCCTTCATGATGCCCAGTTTCCTGCGCTGTCTTTTTACGTTGGATGAAGCGATGAGCCCAAGTATCACAGCGACCACCGCCGAAAGCACAACTGTTGCTCCGATAGCGCCGATCTCTGAAACTGCCGCAACACCACCCATAGCCTGTTCTGCCAATGTCATGAGCGAGGAAACGTCCTTTATGACAAAGTGTCTGCTGTTTCCCGAGATGACCTGTCCGTCAACGACTACTGCATAGTCGATATTCGTCACTCCGTACTGTGAGGTCAGCAGTGCCAGCTTTTCATCGGCTGCCGCCTGTATGCGCTCTTCAAGTGTGCCGCTTGCATCACCTGCATTCAGGCTGTCCTTTGTGCTCCTGCCATATTTCTCGTTCAGCTTTTCCTCGAATTCTTCCATCGTCACGCCGTCTTCAAGATATACCGAAATGATATTCGGGCGTGCATCGGGGCAGGCACGTCTGTAGCCTTCGGAAGTAAGATACAGCCCTGTTCCGTTGTTCATCATGCTGCTTGTCATACCCGTTACGATATACTTTGTTTCTGTTCCATTGCCTTTGATAACGATGCTGTCACCGATGTCCGTGCCGTCATATTCTTTTCTCTGGAGCGTTATCATGATCTCGTTGTCATGTTCGGGGAATCTGCCGTCGATAAGATATATGTTTTCGGCATCGCTGAAATCATCGAATATGACTGTTGAGCCGTCATGTTCCGAACCCTTTACAGCCAGCCACCTTGTCTGATAGTCCGTAAGTGCCTTTCTGACTTCGGGCATTTCGGCTATCTCATCTCTGACCGCATCGGTGTCAACGCCGCTTTGCAGTTCCACCTCTGTGACGATGTCATCGCCTGTCATTGTCATAAGACCGTCAATGCCGTCCTTGAAGAAGTCCGCACCGGTCACACAAAACAGTATCGCAGTGCTTGTTGTTATCACGCATACAGCCGTTCCTACAGCGGTTTTGATGTCTCCGAAAAAGCTCTTTACCGCAAGAGTAAGGTTGATGTTCCCCTTTGACTTTGAAAGCGGGAAAATGTTCCTGCCGAAATGATGTGTGCGTATGCCCTTTCTGAATGCCACAACGGGAGGATATTTCTTGACCTTTGCCGCCTTTAACAGCGCAAATAATGTCACAAGCAGCACTATGATAACTCCCGAAAGAAGTATCATGCCCGCTTCCGTTTTAACGGTAACGGTACGTCCGATCATATTTTGGATACCGAGATTCATCAGAGGGCTTACGATAAATGCCCCGATAATGCCGAGGACCGCACCGATACCGCCCGTTATCACATATTCGTACACATAGGAAAGTGATATCTCACGGGAACGGTATCCCAGCGCTTCGAGAACGCCGATCTGCTGCATCTGGTCTTCAATATCGTTGGTGATGCGGTGCATTATCATCAGCACTGACGAAAGCATGGTGATACCCGAGAAAAACGCAAGGAAATACATAAAAATATTGATGAATGACAAGGAGTTTGCTCTTTCAAGTGCAACGGAATCATGGTTATAGGCTGAACTGAGACTTTCGCCGCTCAGATCTGCGCATCTGTTTATATGGTCGGTGTCGTTATACGCTGTCCCCTCTGAATCGAACCACAGCATAGTATAGACGGAATCATATCCACTGTTGAATATCAGCTTGAAAAGCTCATAGTCGATTTCCGAGATGACCATTTTGTAGCCGTATCCTGCGTCGTTGTAAAGACCTGTTTTATAAAAGCCTGCCACCGTAAAGGGGTATTCTCTTCCGTCTTTGCACACCGTCAGGGTGTCGCCCGCTTCACAGCCCTCACTGATACAGAAAAACATCGGCAGCCATATCGGATGCTCAAGCTTTTCTATCTCCTCATCGGAGAGCTTATCTGTCTTTACAAAGTCCTCTATCTTCCGCTCGTTTTTCTCCGTCACGAAATAAGACTCGTATGTGCGGTCTTCGCCGTCCTTGTTTTTGTAATCAAGAGCAGAAGCGTATATCGCTTCCGCTTCCGTGATATCGGTGATGCCGTAGTCTTCTTCAAGTATCCTGCGGTATTCATCACGGAATTTATCCTTTTTTATCATAACGCAGGTATCCTTTGAACCTGCCTGTGCGAAGCTGTCCTCATAAGCCTTGTTCGCTTTAGAGATGTTCGCCATGAAAACGGCGAGCATCAGCGTTGTTATCATTGTGAGAAATGCGATGGCGACCGCTTCTTTTTTGTTCTTTTTCAGCTTGAAAAGCGATAAGCGCAGTATGTTCATATCCTCACCCCTTACCAGCCCATTTCTTCAAGGAAGGCTGCCAGTCCCGCACGTCTTGTCTGCTTGTCATCATCGGTGTAGGGCTTCATGCGGTAGTCGCCCACAACGCCGCCGTCACGCAGGTACAGCACTCTTGTACCTCTGAGAGCCGTCTTCATATCATGTGTCACCATTACGATGCTCTGACCGTTTTTATGTATCTCGGTGAATATATCCAGCACATCACGGCTGGATGCGGAGTTGAGCGCACCTGTGGGCTCATCGGCAAAGAGTATCTTCGGTTCGTTGATTATCGCGCGGACTATGCCGACCCTCTGCGCTTCGCCGCCCGAAAGCTGGTTTGGATATTTCTTCCAGTCCTCTTCATCCAGCCCGACTTTTCTGAGCAGGTCTTTCACCTTGTTCACAAGTTCGGGGGTATTCTTCTGCACGATCAGCGCACCCGTCAGCACGTTGTCCAGCACTGTCTGATCGTCAAGGAGATAAACGCTCTGGAAAACAAATCCGCAGCTGCCGCGTCTGAACATTGCCAGCTGATCGTTGGAGTAGTCCTGTATCTGCGTATCACCGAAATATATCTTGCCTAAGGTGGGCTTATCCATCCCCGAAAGCGCATAAAGCAGAGTGGATTTTCCCGAACCCGATGAACCCATGATGACAGTGAAATCGCCCTCAGTTATTTCAAGGTCGAGGTTTTTGATAACGTGCTGCTGATTTCCGCCGTTTGAAAACGACTTGCATAATTTTTCTGTTCTTAAAATAGAAGAAGCCATATATAACATCCTTTCTTGCAGTCCT
>CAMNMO010000206.1 GCA_946544695.1 uncultured Ruminococcus sp.
TTGCCTGCTGCGAAAGCATCGTTGTTCTCAACAGCGAATACCTGATCATAAACGCCTGTATCCAGAACATCGGGAACAAAGCCTGCGCCAATGCCCTGGATCTTATGTGCGCCCGACTTGCCCTGTGACAGCACAGGTGAAGATGCGGGTTCTACCGCTACCACCTTAACATCGGGGTTCTTGGACTTCAGATACTGACCAACACCTGTGATGGTGCCGCCCGTGCCTATACCTGCAACGAAGATATCTACCTTGCCATCAGTATCGTCCCATATCTCAGGACCTGTGGTAGCCAGATGAACTGCGGGGTTTGCAGGGTTAACGAACTGACCGAGGATAACGGAATTCTCGATCTCATTATTCAGTTCTTCAGCCTTCTTGATAGCGCCTGTCATGCCCTTTGCGCCCTCAGTCAGTACTATCTCGGCGCCGTAAGCCTTCAGCAGATTTCTTCTCTCAACACTCATGGTCTCGGGCATGGTGAGTATTACCTTATATCCCTTAGAAACGCCCACAGCTGCCAGACCTATGCCTGTGTTGCCCGATGTGGGTTCGATTATTGTCGAACCCTCCTTCAGCACGCCGTTCTTCTCAGCGTCTTCTATCAGGTTGAGCGCTACTCTGTCCTTTACGCTGCCTGCGGGGTTGAAGTATTCAAGCTTAGCCAGGATAGTTCCGCCTGCGTTTACAGCCTTTGAAAATCTGGCAGCCTCAACGATGGGGGTATTGCCAATGAGTTCTCCGATGTTCTTATAGATCTTTGCCATGATGGATCTCTTCCTTTCGATTTAAAAATTATATTCGGTGCGGTAGTCCGCTTCGTTTACTGTAACTAGAGTATATCACATTAATCCTAGTATGTCAATAGGTTAAATAGCCTTTCTACCATTTGCACAAACAGTCTGCCCGACAGTTGTGTAATATACGTCATTATTACTTATGAATTCCTATGGGAATTGAGGGAATTGACATCTGAGCCTATAACACAACACCGCAGAGCGCCTGTGCGTTCTGCGGTGTGTGTTGGAATATTTGAATTGGGAAAGAGAATAATACTATAATTATTCAGCGCCGCCAAGCGGGTCTACCACATCATAGCTTGCGCCGCCCGGGATATTCTCCTCGGGAACAGGTATAACATTATCGTTCTCGTCCAGCAGTACCATATCAGCTATATAGAAGTCAACCAGCTGGTGGTGGGTGCTTGCCCATGTCTGGAAGAAGATGTAGTTATGGTCATTGCCTTCAAAGCCGAAGGACTTTTCTGTACCTGCATTAACGCCCGGTCTGCCGACTATCTCGGTATAAGCCCACTGGTTTACCCAGCCTTCTTCATCGTTCTTGTCGGAGGACATATCGAAGCCTGTCAGGTTGCCCGACCACTTCTCAACGTTATTGGTACCCATCTCACCGCCGAGCCAGTAAATGCCTGTGCCCCATTCCTCGCCATTATCGGAAGCGGGATTCTGAGCGATAGCTACAACATCGAACTTAACAGTGAATATCTTAGCCAGTTCGTCCTCATGGCCTGCAAACAGCTTATCGAGGTCGATGTTCCACTTTCTCAGCATATAAACGGGTTCAACAGCGTCTGCATTCTCCTCATAGATAACATTGCCGTTAGCGTCCTTCCACTGAGTGTAAACTTCTCTGAACTTGCACATTGGTATGCCCGCAACTTCCTGCACGGAAATATCCAGCACAGCTTCATTTCCGCCGTAGCCTTCCTCACCCGGGGTATGTACCTCGTCCTTATGAGGATTCTCTATCTCATTGCCGTCAGCGTCCTTATACTTGAGATTGTTCGTACTCTCCTGGTTGAAAGGATATATGAACTGGCTGACATCGGTATCCAACGCAAATTTCAGCGATGCGTTGTCATAGTTGAGCAGTCTGTCCTTGACAGCAGTGATATCAGCAGCGCCTGATGCAGCGGGAGTATCCTCCTCAGCTGTGGTCTCCTCGGGTGCTTCTGTCTCAGCAGCCTCAGTAGTTGTGGTGGTCTCCTCCTCAGCCTTCGACTCCTCGGGTGCCTCAGTTTCGGCAGCCTTAGTGGTAGTTGTCTCTGCCTTGGAGTTATCGCTTGCGGAAGGATCACCGCATGCTGAAAGCATTGCAGCGGTCATTGTGAGCGCAAGTGTCAGCGCCAGCAGCTTTTTCATTATAATTGCCTCCATTCAAATTGTTTGGTGCAAGTCTCACAATATAAGCAAACTAAAATTGTCAGATTTGTACATTTTTCCGGATTTTATGGCGTAATAACAGGCGCTATTGCCGCCAACAGCGCCTGTAACTTTACTTATTGTAAACTATTTACTTATAGTATCCCAAGAAATTACTTTCTCTTGGAAACAACTGCAACTGCACCTGCCAGTGCCAGACCTGCCAGTGCCAGACCTGTGGTAGCGCCTGTTGCGGAGTTACCTGCGGTAGCATCGCTTGCTGCGGAGGAGGTGGTGGTAGTAGTAGTGGTAGTTGTGGTCGTAGTTGTGTTGTTGGAAGCAGCCTTGGACTCAGCCTTAGACTCAGCCTTGCTCTCCTCAGCCTTGGATTCTTCTGCCTTGCTCTCCTCAGCCTTAGACTCTTCTGCCTTGCTTTCCTCAGCCTTGGACTCCTCTGCCTTGCTTTCCTCAGCCTTAGACTCTTCTGCCTTGGACTCTTCCTCAGCCTTGCTCTCCTCAGCGGGAGCTGCGCTCTTATCAACTACTGCATCGCCTGTGATCTCAACATTGGTCAGGGTCAGTGTAGCGCCCCACCACTGCTGAACTGCTACGTTTGCATAGTAGTCATCGCCTTCATAGTCAGCGTAGCTTACGAAAGTATCAGCGGGAACATCGAAATCCAGTGTGTAAGTACCGTCTTCGCCTTCAGCCTCGATAGCAGCGTCGCCCGACTCAACAGTACCGGGATTACCGAACTTGAAGTTATCCTCGTCCTGCTGCCATCCCTTGCCTTCGCCTGCGCCGTTGAACATGATGCAGCCGCCCCAGCCTTCGCCGTCTTCTTCCTTAGTGAAAGTGAGCTTCATGTGAGTAACCGAAGAAGGCTCATAACCGGACTCTACCAGCTTGATGCCTACCCATGTTCCGTCATCAGAGATAAATGCCTTCTCCTCGTCCCAGCCGTTCTCGGGGTTGGAAGCTGCAAATGCTGTAACACACATTGTAGCTGCGATCGCCATAGCGGACATGCCCGCAAAGATCTTTGAAATTTTCATATCAGTATACCTCCAAAATTTTATTGTAATTTTCCCATATTCTCACTATATATAATATGAGACCGATTACATATATCCATGTAATCATTTTAGTACAAGTACATAAAATTGACTAACCGTTTATTGCTGTATTAGGCTGTGTTTCTGACCATTTCTTGCGATAATCACAATTTCGACACAAAGTTGTATTGTTTTTTGCGATTTTTCGCATATATGTTCGCTGTAATAATCTTTTATATCTTAAAAACGCAAGATGAATTTCCACATTTAGGCAGATTATCACCAGTTAAATCATTAACATATTTGTGCTTTTACACAAAACATGTCTAAACGCAATTTTTGATATTCGGGTCAGTTCACCTTGCCGTAGACTTTACCGCCCATGAGTTCTGTGCCCTTCGCCTTGAACATCTCGGACACTGTAACTACCTGCCAGCCTTTTTCTTTAAGCTCGGGGACGATAATATCCATAGCATCTGCTGTGGAGGCATAATTCTCGTGGCACAGGACGATGGCGCCGTCAAGGCTGCCGTTATCCATTGCCTTTTCAAGTGTTTCGACTATCTGTTCGCTGGTAGCCTTGTTCCAGTCCTGTGTATCGACCGCACAGGAGATAAGTGCAACGTCATTGAGCGTCTTGGTCGTATCTCCGCCGCCGTCCAGGTAAGGCAGTCTGCAAACAGCAGAAGGTTCCTCGCCTATGATGCCCTTGAGTTTCTCACGGCACTGTTCATACTCGTCCCTTATCTCAGCGGGTGTGAGTTTGCTGAGGTAGGGGTGGGTCATGGTGTGGTTAGCTATCTCCATGCCCTTGTCGTGTGCATACTGCACCTGTTCCTCGGTCTTTATCCAGTTGCCCACATAGAAGAATGTGGCATGGAAACCGTTATCCGCCATAGTATCTATGATACGGTAAGCGGGGTCGTCCTTTTTGGTTGCGCTGGCGCCGTCATCAAAAGCTATGGCTACCATCGGCTTATCCTTGTCTATCCACGAAACATCGGCTGTGTTCTCAACAGCAACGGGGTCCTCGAAAACATATTCGCCCTCGTCTTTTTTATCGCCTGATGATGATTCCTCAGCCTCACCGTCATTGCCCTTGCCTTCTGCACAGTCGATATAGAAATCTGTCAGGCTGTCGGGTGATTCAACATACAGTATGGGATTCACTGCGCCCTCGGGAATGGTGAACGCTGCATTCTCCAGAGTTATCCACTCGCCGTCAGCTGCGGTCTTCTGGTCCACCTCATCATAGTGGTCTCCGCCGCCGTCGCTGTACTGCATGGTCAGCTTCATTGTGGCTTCTTCGCCGCTCTTCTGCATAGCGTTCACCTTGAACGAATAGGTGCCGCCCGCCTTGAACACTTCCTGGTCGAGCATTATAGCTGCGCCGTTCCAGTTATCTGTTCTGCCGCTTACGAACAGCGAACCTGTGCCTTCCGATGCTTCATCGGTATTCTGCGCCACAGTGGAAGAACCTCTGGGTGTCCAGCTACACTCATCTTCTTCAAAATTGCTGGTGAAGTAGCCGACACCGCCTGCCATCGGTGCAGGGCCTTCTTCTGCGCCGCCCTCGTTCACGGTGACCTCAGGTGCGGGGTCAGCCGAATAATTGCCGTCTATGGTCAGTTCGTTCTCATAGATGGTAGCTTCGCCCTTTGACTGATATCCTTCGATATTCAGTGCCACCTCATACATGTTGCCCAGCTGAAGTCCTATCTGCTCCCATGCATCGAAATGCTTGGAGATGGATATGGTGCCTTCTATCTTGGTGCCGTCCGTCTCGGGCTTCTGCTGCCTTACGCTCCAGTACTGGTCGAAGGTCTTGGTACCGTCGATGGAGGGCTGCTCGTATCTGGTGGTCTTGTAGATATCATAAGTGCCGCCGTCTACCGTTACGGTACCCAGCGCCACAGGTGCTCCGGGCGGTCTCCAGGAACCCCATGTTTCTACGATATAATACTCTATCAGCGGATCTCTCGTCCAGCCGTACACACACATATACGAGTTGCCGTCAGGCTGGTAGTCAACGCCGTACTTGACCGAGATATTGCCAAGCTCCTTATAGGTCTTGGTGCAGTCGAACTTCTGTCCTCTGCGGAACAGCGCATTATTGATGTTGTCCCACTTGCAGGAGAACGTGCCCCCGCTCATAACAGTCATCTCTGTGTCGCCGTTGTCCTTCCACAGCTCATAGTCATAACCGTCGTCCGTGCCTGTGATATTTTCGGTGAACACCTGATCCTCGTGCTCGCCTGAAGGCGCTGAGTTTTCCGTCACGGACTGTGCAGCCTTGCTTTCCTTGGCGCTCTTAGCAGCCGAGCTGTCACTGCCCGCTGTTCCGCCGCAGCCTGCCATCAT
>CAMNMO010000207.1 GCA_946544695.1 uncultured Ruminococcus sp.
TATACATCAAGCTTGCCGCCGCCCGTTATTGTCAGTCTACCGCTCGACTTCAGTTCGGTAAGCTTAGCCTTGCCGGGAAGCACCTCTATCGTTTTACAGCGGGAATCGAGGACCTCTATCCTGTAACTTTTCTTGATCTTGGCGGGGTCGATTATCAGCTTGTCCCTGACACTGTCAAACCTGAATGCACCTGTGCCGTCAACATCGTCCTTATTTTCAGTTGTTATATTATCAGCACCGATATAAACTTCATATCCCCCGAAAGTTGGCATTATATTGATCTCGGTCAGCGGGTCTGACGGATAGCACAGCGTGCCGTTTATTTCGATGTATTCATCATGGTCGGTTATCTTGCAGGCAAACAGATCCAGCGATCTTGATCTGAATTTCAGTGCCTGATCTCCGCCCTTTAAATGCATGAATGAATTTTCAAAGTTGAGCCATGCGCTGCTGCTGCCGACCGCAACATCGGCGCCTGTTATATCAACATTCGCATCAACGATATCCAGGCTGTGTCCCATCGGGCATATCGTGGTCGAATCGGATGTCATGGTCATCTTGCCTTCGCCTGTTATGACGGTATCGCCTATCAGTGTGAATGTACCGTTGAGCGTACTGTCTCTTGTAACATCGATCACCAGCCCGTCTACCATGCTGTATATCAGTTCTTCACCGCTGCCCCAGCTGCCGCTTACCTCCAGTGTCTTTGTGGCGATATCGTAACTGAAAACACCATTGCCGTCAATGTTGCCGCAGTTCTTCGAGGTCACCTTCACACCTGCAACAGTCAGTCCCAGGTCCTCATCGGCACTCGCCTTCACAACTCCGCTGTCACCGACAGAAAAAAACGTTACTGCAACAGCGGCTGAAAATACCGCTGCTGCAAGTCCTTTAATTATTCTCCTCATCTCTGTACCTCTTCCATCATTCCTGCGGTATATCTCTTATACCCTTGACCTGTGCTGCAACAAGCGAGATGTCTGTAACATTTATAACTTTGTTGCGGTCTGCATCAGCAGCGGGCTGGCAGTAGTTTGAAAGTGTCTTTACGCCCTTGACATGCGCTGCTATGGCGGATATATCGGTAACGGTTATCTTTTCGTCCATGTTGGCATCGCCCCTGAGGAACTTTCTCATGTAGCCTGCCCTGTCATAGTTATCAACTGCGACTGTGGGCATGAGCGGCTGGAAGTTTCTGGGGTCATCGGGGTTGTCGGTGTAAATGATCCTGTTTTCCAGAAATTCCTTTGTGCCCTTGCCGAGATATGCGGTGGAGTTGCCGTTCATATTATTGTCAGATGCTGCTGCATCGAGCTGAACATCTGCAAAATAGCACTTGTCATCGTCATACCTTATGATATTGCAAGCCTGGTCGTGACCGTCAAGTCTGCCCATAAAGTAATAGTTTTCAAGGTCGATGTAGTTGAGCAGCAGCTGATATGTCCTTGAAAAGCCTTCGCTGACAGCCCTGTGATTTATTATCGCACCGTAGATGGTGTAGTCCCTGTAATCATCGCTCTGATATCCCAGGTCATCGGTCTTGTTTATCAGCTCGTCATGTATCATCAGCGACCTGTAATACTTGTTCTGATAAGCTCTGAAGACATCATCGGCGGTCTTCTTTACATAATTCTCAACGGCAGTCTGTACCTTTGCACGCTCCTCGCCGTAGCTGAATTCTCTTTCAACGGTATAGATATATTCGCCGTTCTTGAAATAAACATTGCCTGATATCCAGAAGAATATGGGGTTGTCATACCTGAACATGTATACTACCTTTTCCACATCGGACTGCGGCAGGTCAAGTTCGGTAAGTGACAGGCGCAGACCTGTCTCGCCGAGATTTTCACCGAGCGGTACATTCTCATCGGTCGCATTCCACAGTCTCACAGATTCGTCCCAGATAGCATCATACATTTTCTGCATATCCTTGCCGTTTGAGAGTTTGCCGAGAAAATCATAACCATACCTGCTTGAACAATCCAGCAGGATATCACTGCTGTCCTCCTCGGAAGCGATGCCGACAGCATCAGCCTTTATCTGAGTAGACCGGGTGTTCTGTGCAATAGGTGCAGCGAGCATCATAGCAGCTGCTATCACAGCTGCTGTCCTTTTGAATTTTGTCATTTTTTTCATCTTCCTTTTAAATATTCTTCCATGCAACATTCCTTAAAAATTTACGACGCCCACATTATAACACAACTTTTAACCAAAGTCAACTTTTTTCACAAAGTCGGCACAATATACTCCGAAATGTGCAACTTTGAACACACAATTGCCACAAAACAAAACAAAAAACACGGTCAGCGCACTGTGTCTGTACGCTGACCTCTCACTGCTATTCTTCTGTTATCTCAAATCCATATCCTGCTACCACCTGCTTTAAAGTGTCGATGTATAACCTTGCCGCAGATGACAGACCTGTCCGTGAATTTTCTATCCAGCCTATCAGCATGTCCTCATCGGTCTTTAACGGCACCGCCGTTATGCTTCCGCTGTTGATATCACTGCCCAGCACACCGCTGGATATGGTGTAACCTTTAAGTCCCCCAAGCAGATTGAACAGCGTAGCACGGTCACTTACATGTATCTGCTTCTTATAGCTGTATGTACTGCATATCTCCTCCGAAAAGTAAAACGAGTTCAGCTGACCCTGTTCAAAGCACACGAACGGATAGTCCTCCAGCTGTTCGAGCGTGACCTGCTTCTCGCCTGCCAGCGGGTGGTCTTTGCTGAGGAACACATGCGGTTCAGCCCTGAACAGCGGGTGGAACACCAAGCCGTTCTCTTTCAGCAGTTTCAGTATGACCTTGCGGTTGAAGTCGTTTATGTAAAGCACCCCGACCTCACTGTGCAGGTTTTTAAGGTCGTTGATTATCTCGCCTGTACGTGTCTCACGCAGCGTGTATTCGTAGCTGTCGTTGTCAAGCCCTTCAAGCATCTTCACGAACGCTTCCACCGCAAACGCATAGTGCTGTGTCGATATGGAACACAGTCGCTTTATCTTGTTACCGCCTGCATAATGCTTTTCCAGCAGGTCAGCCTGTTCGACCACCTGTCTTGCATAACTGAGGAACTCGCTGCCCTCAGATGACAGTATTATGCCTCTCGGCGTCCGTCGGAATATCTCTATCCCCAGTTCTTTTTCCAGTTCCTTGATGGCGTTTGAAAGGCTGGGCTGAGATATGAAAAGCTGTTTTGCGCCCTCGCTTATCGAACCGTATGTGACAACTGCGATGACGTATTTTAGCTGCTGAAGAGTCATGTATACACTTCCTTCTTTTTCCTTTGCGGCTTGCTGATATTCCGCACTTAACAACAGGTCGGGCGGTGTGCTTTACTTTGCACTCAGCTGACCTCTCTCATAGTCGGCAAGATGACGTGTGTCGTTCCATAAGCATATCCTGAAATTTGCTTTGCTGCCATAACGGTCATCTGTGCAGAGTTCGGTAACTGCGGTCATATCTGCATTGAAGCCCTGCCATACTATCATCGGCGAGATGTTCAGCAGGTGCGCCGTAACTGCGCACATCGCCCCGAAATGGCAGAACAGCGCAATGGTATCATCACACTTTTTCTTCACACGGTAATGCTTGTCCTCACGTTCAAGACCGTATCTGCGCAGCACCTCATCAATGCCCTCACCGACAGCTTTTATGCGTTCTTCCATGCCTGCTTCATGCATCGCAGGATTTTTATACCAGCCGTCCTTTTCAAAAAACTCAGGAAAGGTCGTCCAGTAGTCGGGCGGTACGTCCCAGGTCATTTCCTTGCTGCCGCTTTTCGGGTTCACCCACATCAGGTCGAACTCATGCAGCCATTGGCAGGTCTGCGCCTGCATGCCGTCAAACTTAGCCAGTGTTGCAGCGCAGGTCTCCTGTGCCCTGCCCATAGGCGAAACATAAAACGCCTTTATATTCTCATAAGCCAGCCTGTTTGCAAGTATCTCAGCCTGTTCCTTACCCTTTTCGGTCAGGCAGTCCTTTACATAATCAGGTTCGCCGTGCCTCATTATAAGTATCCTCATTTTGACCTCCGTTCTGCGAACTTTTCAGCTCAGTGTATCTCTCCGTTATCGCATTCCAGCATGACAGTGAAAGGTCCGTTGTTTACCAGCGTGACTTTCATATCTGCCCCGAATATACCTTTTTCTACCTTGCCGTTAATGCGTTCACCGCACATTTCACAGAACTTTTCATACAGTTCGTTAGACCTTTCGGGTGCACCCGCATTTGTGAATGACGGTCTGTTGCCCTTGCGGCAGTCTGCATAAAGCGTAAACTGACTTACACACAGAAAATCTCCGCCCACATCGTTCACCGAAAGGTTTGTCTTGCCGTTCTCATCTGCGAATATACGCAGCTTTGAAAGCTTGTCTGCCAGCTTTTCACAGTCAGCCTCAGTGTCACCGTGACCAACGCCCAGCAGTATGAGAAATCCCTTTTCTATCTCGCCCACAGTCTTGCCTTCGACTTCCACACGGGCGTTATCCACCACCTGTACCAAAGCTTTCATCAGCGCACCTCTATCTCATAGCCGTAGGTGTATTCTTCACCTGCGGCAAGTTTTACCGCATGCGGCTTATTTTCTATATCGGGATACTCGTCATCGGCGTAAACAGGCACAGATGTCCACGGTTCAAGGCAGACAAAGCTTGCCCTGTCATCACCCGTAGGCGACCACACTGCAATGCATTCCGACTGCGGGAACTTTACCGTAACAGCCCTGTCAGACCTGCGGCTTTTCAGTGTAACTGCCTTTGAAGCGGGCTTGTCTATCATGATGGCGTCGTTATCAAAAAGCTTTCTTGTGACTGCAAGGGTGTCGCCGTTTTCTGCCAGCACATTGCCTGCGGGGTCAACGATATGTTCGGGCTTTTCGTAAACTATGTCGTAGTCCTCAAAGCTTTCGCCCTCGTCAATGGGGCAGTTGAAAGCGGGGTGTCCGCCGAGATAGAAATACATTGCCCTGTCACCCGTATTGCGGACTGTGTTCTCCACCCTGACACCGCTTTCTGCGGCGGTATACCTTACTGTCAGTTCAAAGCTGTAAGGGTACTGTGCCAGCGTTTCCTCGCTGTCTCTCAGCACAAAGCTTACCGAATCATCATTGCAGCCCGCAAAAGCAAACTCCATATCCCTTGCGAATCCGTGGTTTGCCTTCATCTTGTAGTCTTTGCCGTCAGCCCTGTAAACCCTGCCCTCGGGCGAACATACAAAGGGGAACAGCACAGGCGCATATCTTTTCCACGCATCGCCGCACTGCCAGAGATACTCACGTCCCTCAAATTTTATCGAATGCAGTTCCGCACCAAAGGTATCTGCGGAAAATTCTGTCTTCCCGTTCTTTATAGTGTACAACATTTGTTTGACCTCCATTTATCCCCGCAGGGAATATTCCGTGTATTTAGTGTAGCATATTTTTCAGGATATTGCAAGTGCAAAAAAGCCGCTGTCTTAATGGGGCTTTCGGGCTGTGGGAAAATATGTTTTGTGGTTATCCCTTTAAAACACCATTTTATACAACGGTGTAACAAGATATAAGTATAGTGATGTATTCTTTTC
>CAMNMO010000208.1 GCA_946544695.1 uncultured Ruminococcus sp.
GCATCTCAACCTGCGGTCTTATCCGGCATTACATTTCTGTCGAATGTTTTGCCCTTCGAACCAGCAACAAGTATTATATCACAACAGTCGAAAAAAGTCAAGACTTTGATAACTAACTTCCGGGAGGGTCCTGTGCTGTCAGTTCACTGCTGTGCTTTGCCATTTCTTCGGCAAAAATGCCGTATCCACGGGTGGGGTCATCGATGAAAACGTGGGTGACTGCGCCCACAAGTCTGCCGTCCTGGAGTATGGGCGAACCGCTCATTCCCTGTACTATGCCGCCTGCTTCGTTCAGCAGGCGTGTGTCGGTGACATGCACCACCAGGTCATGTTCGGCGCTTTCGCTGAGGTCGATGTGTTCTATCTCGGCATCATAAGCTTCGGGCGTGCCGCCGTCGATGGAACTGTATATCTGTGCAGCGCCCTGACGTATCTCCTGCTTGAATCCCAGTTCGACGGGCTGCTTGCTGTCGGGACAGCTTTCAAGCCTGCCGAAAAGTCCTTCGGTGCAGTTGAGGGTGATGTCCCCCAGGATATCCTCGCCTGCAAATTCGCCAAGCAGCTGCCCGGGTGCGCCCGACTGTGAGGGTATCAGCCCCGTTATCTCGATGCCGCCAACCGCACCCTCCGACAGCGGCAGTATCTCTTTTGTGTCGCTGTCGCAGACAGGGTGACCCAGCCCGCCGAAAGCGCCTGTGTCGGCATCGTAAAAGGTGAGCGTGCCTATGCCTGCGGAGGAATCACGCACCCACATGCCCGCCTTGTAGCTGCCCTCGCAGTATGCGGGCGTGAGTGACAGCGTCATATCCTTGCCGCCACGCCGCAGGCTGACCTTGCAGCTGCTGCCCCGACTGTCACGCACAGCATCTGAGATATCACGGTTGGAGCGGATATTTTCGCCGTTAATGGAGATAATTATATCACCCTTCCTTATGCCGCACTCTCTTGCGGGACAGCTGCCGCCCACATCGGTAAGTTCAACTACTATCACCCCGTCGGTCAGCAGCTTTATGCCGAAGGTCTCGCCGCATGGGACAAGCATGGGGCGTGGTTCGCTAACTGCGGTGACGTTCTTTATGGGCACGCTGCCGAAAAGCAGCAGGGTGTTTTCGCAGGAATGTGAAGCCCTGCCCGAGATATCTGTCAGGGCGACGGTGTGATCTTTCCTGACGGGTCTTGACGATATGTCAAAAAATGTGTTCAGGCGGAGTTCTTCTCCATAGCCCACGTTGTAGGTGTCGGGCAGTGATTTGCCGTAAAAGCCTGCCACACCCAGCAGACTCAGGGTGACTGTGGCAAAAGCTGCGGCAGCACGCCCCGCTTTGTTTTTTATCATCATTTTTATATCTTCCTTTGCTTTGAAGTTTTGCGGACCGTCAGCTGCGGTCTATGATATTTTTGACCGTTTCGGAAAAATAATGCGGCTTGCTGCACAAGTATTATTTGTATTGGCAAGTACGGCTGAAATTTGCGTGAATAGCAATTTTTTCAATAATACGCCTTGAAATGGAAGGTGATATGTGTTATAATAATGCTGTTTATTTGAATGGGTCGAGACTGTGGAAAACAGGGGTCTCACAATGGATATTATCACAAAGCAGAGGTAAAATATGTCAAAAAAGGATAGATTGAAAGCACAGTCGCAAAAGCAGATCATCGAGCGGCGTGAACTGGAAGAGGAAGAACGTGAGGCGAGGGAAGCTGCCCGCCATAAGCAGAGCAAGTCGGCTAAGAAGATGCTCAAAAAGGCAAAGCACGGCAGGTACGGCAAAGAACCGTGGATGTTCATGGTGATAAAGCTGCTGATGCTGCTGCCCTTTGCATGGTCGGGCATATACTACGGGCTGATAATGATATTCGGCACCTTCGGCGGATACATAGAACCTCAGCCGCCTGCATGGGTGGGCTGGTGCATGCTGGCAGGCGATATCATCGTGCTGGGCGGCATATTGACAGAGTTCTTCAAAAAGCACATACCTGCGTTCGTTGTCATCGCAGTGGGCACGGGGCTTTATCTGCGTGCGGCGCAGTATTTTATCGACTACCTTACCGACAGGCTGGACAAGGTGTGGGTCGAGGAGGAAATGCAGTCGATAAACACCGATTACATGAAGCATCACTACCCGATGGCTGCGGTGGCAGCGCTTGAACTTATAATACTGGTATGGTGGATAATACTGAAGCTGCTGGCATCACGCAAGGCAAAGCTGCTGAGGGACACCGCACCCGTAAAGTCGATAGTTGAGGACTGAACAGAGGTATACATATAATTTGTCAGATCACACCCGATATCTATTTGTATTGCACATGATACAAAATGGCTGTTCTTTAGTTTCCCCCCTTTTCGGCAGGGGAGAAATACACGAACGGATCGGGGAGCGGGATAGTAAAGGAGGAAAATCATGAACAAGAGAGTAATATCATTCGCACTCTGCCTTTCGATGGCAGCTGCAACAGGCGTTGCTGCGGCTGCGGGAACTGTCGGTGATATAAGCGGCGACGGCGTGGTCAACGTGACAGACCTTTCGATGGCGGCAGGACATGTAAAGGGAGTAAAGTCACTTGACGATGAAAAGGCAGCCATCGCAGATGTTAATTCCGACGGCACGGTGAATGTCAGCGACATATCGCTGATAGCTGCGCACATAAAGAATATCCGTCTGCTGGAGGGCAGTGATACTGCCGATGTGAGCGAGGACGAGGTCTTCTCGGCTTACCTTGCAAAGCAGGCGAAGGCTGACTGCATGACTGTGGCATATTCTCATTTCTACGGAAATAATGGCGATACGGCAGATACTTATGCGTATTACAAGCCCGTTATGCCCGAAGGCTTGATAGGCAGCAGGGTGTTCGACTTTGACGGTGACGGCAGCAAGGAGATGGCAGTGTTCAGCTTTGCACACAGGACTTACGATCTCAGCGAGGATACTTCCGAGACTGCAAGGATCGCCGAGAACGGCTATGACATAAAAATGGAGCTATTCAAGGCAGAAAACGGCAGTGCAAAGCTGATGGACAGTGCTTTCCTTTCGGACTTTGTTAATGTGGGCACAAAGCAGACATTTCCCGACGAAAACGGTGAGATGATATTTGAAAAAGATAAAAGAAGCCTTTTCAACTCCATCATGATGAACTGCTATGATGTTACCTTTGCATCGGCAGAGAAAGACGGCAGCATGTATTTCGACTTTTATGCAGCATCACAGGCTTTCTATAAAGGCGGCAGAGAAGATTTCTGGGGCGTTATTACGGTGAAGGACGGAAAGTTCACTAAGGAAGCGGCTGTTGCCGAACTCAGCGGAAGTGTGACCTGCGTGGTTGATATGGAAGGCGAGGGCGTTGAGGAAGGATATACATACTACGGTGAAAACGATGTGACATTTATTGAAGATGTCAGGACAGTGACAGCCGAGTACGGCTTTGTGCTTGACCGTGCAAATACAGGCATAGATGCCATAGGCAGCTGCAAGATAGATAAGATAGCCGAAGGCAGATATGTGGGCGAGATGAAGCAGTATGACAGCTACAAGGTGTGGTTCAGCGATTTCACTCCCGAAGCTGTAAGCAGGCGCAAGGCGATGTACGATGCGTCGGCATACTTCGGCAAGGACAGCAACATCTATGTTTTCGATATAGACGATGACGGCAGCATGGAAATGGCGCTGAAAACGGATGGCACCCTCGGCACGATGCTGTATACCTATGACGGCGAGCATTATGAGTCTGTGGGCGATATACTTGTGGGCACGGGGTACGATGCCGAAAACAACGTGCTTGCAATGTCATACGAGGATCTGCCCATGTATGAAATGCTGAGACTTGACAGTTTCAAGGACGGCAAGATGGAACAGCTTTATGTGGGCACTGTGGGAAAGCTTGACATGATGGAGGGTGCACCCGAAGCTGCGAATTTCTTTGTGGATAACATAAAGACAGGTGAGCGCAAGACCTATGATTCTGCCGAAGCTGCAAAGGCGGCGATGGAGGGGTATTACGATGCTGACAAGGTCACGGAGCTTGACTGGGTGGACCGCATAAAGTGCGAAAGACTCAGATCGGCTATCGAGGATGCAGACAAGCTTTCATGATAAAACGATATCAGCCTTTCTTCGCTCGGGCGGAGGAAGGCTGATGCTATATCTGCGGGAACTTTGTAACATGCATAAATTTGTTCTCCGTGTTTTGGCTGCACGGAAATCAATTTTGACAAAACAAAGCTGTATTTTGTGTATTCTCTCATGCGTTCACGCATTTGCCGCACGGCGGGGGAGAATACACTCAACACCATATTTTACAGCCGTAATGCATGTTCAAACCTTTGTATTATGCAAAAATTGATTTCCGTGGTTTTGGCTGTGCCGCCCCTTGACTTTTGCGGGACTTTAGTGTATAATATAATAGTCTATTTGTATCAATAACAGGAAAACGAACTTTCTGAACAATAAAAAGGTGGCTAGATAAATGGGATTACTTGACAAAATATTCGGCAATTACTCCAAGAAGGAGCTTGCCAAGATCGAACCTATCAAAAATAAGGTGCTTGAACTGGAGGATAAGTATGCCGCCATGTCGGACACTGAACTGGGCGAGCAGACTGCTGTGCTGAGAGCAAAGCTCGATGAACTGTCGGGTCTTGACGATGTACTGCCCGATGCACTGGCTGTATGCCGTGAGGCTGCATGGAGAGTGCTGGGCAAAAAGCCTTATCCCGTACAGATAATCGGTGCGATAGTTCTGCATCAGGGACGTATCGCAGAGATGAAAACAGGTGAAGGTAAAACACTGGTCGCATGTCTGGCAGCGTATGCAAACTCATTGACAGGCAAGGGCGTGCACGTTGTTACCGTCAATGACTATCTGGCAAAATTCCAGTCGGAGGAAATGGGTAAGGTATTCCACTTCCTCAACACCTCCATCGGCTGCGTGCTGACAGGTATGGACAAGGCTTCAAAGAGAGAAGCTTACAACTGTGATATCACTTACGGTACAAATACAGAGCTGGGCTTTGACTACCTGCGTGACAACATGGTAATATACAAGAAGGACAAGGTACAGAGGGAGCATACCTTCGCCATCGTGGACGAGGTGGACTCCATACTGATAGATGAGGCGAGAACACCTCTGATAATCTCGGGTCAGGGCGACAAGTCCACCGAGCTTTACGGACTGGCTGACAAGTTCGCAAAGACACTCAAGCCCGTTACCGTTATCGAGATGGACGACAAGGCAGATAACGACCTGCTGGACGGCGACTACATCATCGACGAAAAGGCTAAGACAGCCACCATCACCAAGAGCGGTGTGAAGAAGGCTGAGAAGGCTTTCCATATAGATAACCTGATGGACGCTGAGAACATGACACTGGCACATCACATCAACCAGGCTATCAAGGCTAACGGCGTAATGAAGGAAGGCGTTGACTACATCGTCCGTGACGGCGAGGTACTGATAGTTGACGAGTTCACAGGCCGTGTAATGGACGGCAGACGTTTCAACGACGGTCTGCATCAGGCTATCGAGGCTAAGGAAGGCGTTGAGGTCAAGAGAGAAT
>CAMNMO010000209.1 GCA_946544695.1 uncultured Ruminococcus sp.
TAATACAAAGGTTTGAACATACATTACGGCTGTAAAATATGGGGGAGAATACACATAATACAGCTTTGTTTTGTCAAAATTGATTTCCATAAAATTAGTCTTTATAATCTTGCATTAATGAGAGAAGTGTGTTATAATAGTAGAGTATTTCCAAAGATATGAGGGTAAGAATAATGCATGAAAAAAAGATGGGCTCAAGCTACGGCAAGCTGATGATGAATACCATCATCTTCGCCATAGGCTCTTTCAGCTCGAAGATACTGGTGCTGCTGCTTGTACCGATCTATACAAATCATCTGACCGACGCTGAACAGGGTAAAACAGATAACCTGACAATGATCGCCAACTGGATGATACCACTGGCTACCCTGACCATCAGTGAGGCTATCATACGCTTTGGTCTGGATAAGGCTTATGATAAGAAAAAAGTGTTCACGCTTGGCAACATCGCCTGCGGTGCGGGCATGCTGGTCTTCGGCGCTGTGCTGGGACTGGTGCGGCTGACAGGGGTCGCTGATAAGTGGATAAGCGGCTATACCATACTGCTTTTCCTCTATGTGCTGATGTCGGGCATAAAAACGCTGTACACCACCTTCGTGCGAGCGATGGAAAAAGTGCGGCTGTTCGCTGTGGCGGGTATCATCGCCACCTTCTTCACACTGCTGTTCATGGTGCTTTTCTATCTGGTGCTGCCCGAGGACTTCCTCGGGGCGCACACGGGCATTGAAAAATATCTGCTGTGTACCATTTTGTCAGATGCCATAACTGCTGTGTTCGTGACCATTGCAGCTAAGCTCTGGCGGTATATCGACTTTAAGGATATCGACCGTGAACTGCTCAGCACCATGCTCCAGTATTCAACGCCGCTTATCCCCGCACAGCTTCTGTGGCTCATAACCAACGGCTCTGACAGCTTTATGACCACCCACTATCTGGGTGAGGGCAGAAACGGTGTGCTGGCAGCGGCTTATAAGATACCCAACCTTGTGGCTACGGTATACATGATGTTCGGTCAGGCATGGAACATGTCTGCCATAACCGAAAATGATTCGGAGGACAGGGATACCTTCTATGAAAAGGTGTTCGACTTCAACCAGAGCCTGCTTTCCATACTGGCAGCAGGGTGCCTGCTGGTGGTGCAGCCCATAACGCTCATCTGGATAGGTGCATCTGTGCGTGAATGCGTAAAGTATTCGCCGCTGCTGATATATTCCACCATATTCTCCTGCCTGACCACATTTATGGGCAGCATATACCTGGCAAGCAAGCGCACCAAGCGTTCGCTGTTCACCAGCCTTGTATCGGGCGTTATCAATGTGGGACTGAACATAGTCCTCATACCCGCCATCGGGCTTTACGGTCCGCCGCTTTCCACTGTGGCTGCCTACCTGACAGTTTTCATAATACGTGCGGTGGATTCACGCAAGATAGTGCCCTTCAAAATAAATATCCGCAAGATGATAGCAAGCAACGTCATCATCGTGATAATGACGGGCATATTGCTTATGGAGCCCGATCTGTGGCACCATAAGATATTGTACCTGATAGTGCTGGCACTGTTCTGTGCAGTGTTCGTTATCAATATGGAGTCGATAAGCAGCCTGTTCTTCCGCTTTTTGCCAAAGAGCATCGCAGAAAAGGTCACCTCGCTGGGCACAAAGAAGCTGTCTGTGATAGCTGCGGCGATAGTCGCTTTTGCAGGGCTGAATGTGCTGTTTCGGGCGATACCCCTCATGCTGGTGCTGGCGGCGGCTTATGTGGCTGCACTGAGGATAGATGTGCCTAAGCTTGCAATGCCCTGCGGCATCATCTGTGCGGTGCTGGTGTGGCTGCTGATACACCCTGTCATCGGGACTGCGCTGCTGGTGGTCGTATGGGCTGCACCCATAGCCATCTACCGCAGCAAGCTTTACATGGCAGGTGCGGTGGTATCTGCGGACGCCTTTCTGGGCGTGCTGACCGTGAAGGAGCTGGGTATGTTTTTGTTCCTTATCGAAGTGATAGCGGCGATGATAGTCTTTCGCAGCAGGATCGCTGCGTTCGCACAGGATTATATCCATTACGGCACACTGGGTCCCATAGACAAGGTGACGGAGATGATACCCCGCCGCAGGAACAGCGGTGCCGATAATACCGAAAATGCTGAAAATGCCGGGGACTAAGGTCCTTGGCTAATAATACAAAGGAGAGATCATGAATCATGGCAGAACTGAAATTTGAGATCGTGGAGCACATAGGTGTGCTTTCGGAGAATGCAAAGGGCTGGACTAAGGAGCTGAACAAGGTAAGCTGGGGCGATCACCCCGCAAAGTACGATATCAGAGACTGGTCACCCGACCACACAAGAATGGCTAAGGGCGTTACCCTGACTGATGAGGAGCTGGACGCACTGAAGGCTGTCCTCAACGGTGAGGTAGAGGACGATATCGACGAGTCACAGATGCTCTGACAGACAGGCACTTCCGTTTAAGACGGAGGTGCCTTTTATTTTTCGGACGGAAGTGACAACATGCCGAATGCGGCAGGATGCAGCGGAGATCATATACAGCAAAGCAGCAGTCGGGCGGAGCGTGGAAATTCGGGCTGCCAAACTGACTGTCGGATTGTTATAATTATACAATTCACAAGGATACTTTTAGCGATCCTGCACTAAAGGGGTAAGAATTTTAACAAAATGTAAAACTTGCAGTGATGGTTAAATGATAATCGAATGTTCATAAGGAATTAATAATTATCTGATATAATTAATTGCGAACGATAATTTTAAACTGATTTCGGAGGAAATAAAAATGGAGCAGCATGGTATAAGTAAGCTGGACCTGAAAAGACGCAACAGAATGCAGGTACTGAAAATACTGAAGCAGAGAGGTCCTACGTCCCGTATAGATATCGCAGGCACTTTGGAACTGACCAGGGCTGCCGTTACTATCATCACCAACGAGATGATAGAACAGGGCATAATCCAGGAGATAGGCGAATACAAGCATGTCACCGAAAAGGCGCCCCGTGGCAGAAAGAAGATACTCATAGATATCAACCATCACTATAAGTTCGTTATCGGTGTTACCATCGAGGAGGATATCGTAAGCGTCGGGCTGTCAACACTGGCAGGCGCTGTGCTGGACAAGAGAAATCTCTCCATCGACCACACCATTGAATACAATGCTATTTTTGACTTTGTAAGAAAGTCCATAAAGGAAGTTCTGGCTGACAACTGCCTGGACAAGAATTCCATTCTGGGCATCGGTTTCGGCATATTCCCCACCATGTACGAAAAGCTGGGTATCGACGTTAAGGACGGCATACCCGACTACACTAAGGTGCGTGGCATAATCAAGGGCTATACCGACCTGCCGCTGGTGTTCGACAACTCTGTAAAGGGCACTGCGATGGCTAACATCGACTTCCTCAAGAATAAGGACCCCAACAGACAGAACATCGCATTTTTGCAGTACGGCAACAACATGAACTTCGTTGTCACCAACCTCAACGAACCTATCTTCTCCTACGATAACAGAACAGGCTTCGTTGACAAGATGATAATAAACCCTTACAGCACAAGGATATGCGAAAAGTGCGGCAGAACAGGCTGTGTCGAGAACGAGATAACCCCCACCGCCACACTTGAAAAACTCAAAGAGATATATTCTTCCGAGGAGACACCTTACCTGTACGAGACCTCGAAGGGCAATTTCAAAAATGTCAACATGGATATGGTGCAGGCAGCTTACGACAAGGAGGACCCCGGTGTCAAAAAGGTGGTGGACAGCGTTATCGGGCTGACAGCAGTGCTGATAAACAACCTGTACTTCTCCACAAATCCTCAGAAGATAGTGCTGCATCACTTCACCAACCACACCAATAACGAGAACGACTTCAACCGCATCAGGAATGCGCTGAACGAGATAGGCGGTCCTATGGTGGCAGGCAAGATCGAGACCTCGATCATCGAGGACAAGCATCGTTTCCTGTCGGGCTGCGCTCTGGCTATCAGAGAACTGTTCTTCAACCGTGGCGGCTTTGATGCCAACAACTGATATAGTAAACGAAACTGATAAATAAGCTTATCCCCGAGGACACCCTCGGGGATTTTTTGGAGGTCTGTCATGTTTGAATATAATTCTTCGCCCGCACTGGGATACATCTTCGGGTTCTCACATTCGGGCAAGCCTGTCAGGGACCTTGACAGGATACGCAGGCTGCTTGCGGCGGTGGGCGACCCGCAGGAAAAGCTGAGGTTCCTGCATATCGCAGGCACGAACGGAAAGGGTTCGACAGCACGTATGTTTGACGGCGTGTTCGTCCATGCGGGGCTGAAAACAGGGCTTTTCACCTCGCCTTTCATAATAGAGTACGCCGACCGCATTCAGGTAAACGACCGCAATATCCCCGATGAGGCACTTGAACGCATAACTGCTAAGGTGCGTCAGGCTGTTGAAGGTCTGCCCGAAGACATGGGGTTTTCGCAGTTTGAGATAACGCAGGCGATAGCTTTCCTGTATTTCGCCGAACAGCAGTGCGATATAGTGGTGCTGGAGACTGGTCTGGGCGGGCTGCTTGACTGCACTAACGTCATAACCTCGCCGCTGCTGACTGTCATAACTAAGGTGGACCTTGACCACACCGCCATTCTGGGCGACACGGTGGAACTCATAGCCGCACAGAAGGCAGGCATAATCAAGCGGGGCTGCCCCTGTGTGCTGAGTGCGGGCAACTGCAAGGCGGTGGAAAAGGTGGTGGGCGACAAGGCTGCCGAGATGGGCGCAAAGCTGATAACGCCCGACCTTTCGGCGCTTGCAGTGCTGCACCGTGGGCTGCACACCACGCTGTTCAACTACAAGGGACTCCCCTGCCGCACCTCGATGGCGGGCGATCACCAGGTGATGAATGCGCTGTCGGTCATTGAGGGCTGCATGCTGCTGCGTGACGAACTTTCGCTTACCGACAGGGACATCACCGAAGGCATTGCCGCAGCGGTGCTGTGCGGCCGCACAGAGATACTTTCCACCAAACCCCTTGTGATGCTTGACGGCGGACACAACCCCGACGGCATGCGTGCGCTTGCAAGGGTCATCGCTGACAAACGCCCTGTACATGCGGTGATAGGCTTATGTGCCGACAAGAACCTGCGGGCTGCGCTGGGTGAGATAATACCGTTTGTTGACAGCTTCGTGACCGTTGACGGATTTTCCGACCGTGCCGAAAATGCCGAAAAACTGGCAGAACTGATAAACTCGCTGGGCGGCAGGGCAAGCGCTGCAAAGTCCGCCCTGCCCGAACTGATAGCCGAGATAAGCCGCAGCAACCCCGACGGTCTGACACTTGTGTGCGGTTCGCTGTACCTGGTATCGGCGGTGCATGCACAGCTTGGGGGCGGCATTTAGTAGCACTTCAATAAAAATATCATGCAGCCGTTGATTATTTTCTATTTGACTTTAACTGTACGGCATAGTATAATTATATTGTAAGATATGGTTATCCCTTTAAAACACCACTAAGGATAGAAGTATAACAAGTAAAATTT